>JAEORV010000314.1 GCA_016840695.1 Promethearchaeota archaeon | reverse complement strand
TCTTCCTGCGGACTTTTTTAATTGCGTCAATAATTGCCTTGGCTAATTGCAAGTTTATTATCACTGGGAGATTGAAGTCAATTGCGATTCGCCTGATTTTATATTCGTCTTCCATTACTTCCATTAATTTTTCTTCCACCGTCGTGGGTAATGGAATGTTAATTACTAAGTCTATTGCGCCGTTCTGTAGACAACCCATTATATTTGGTTCTTTCCCAAATTCGTGTACTTTATACAATTTTACCGCATAAATACCATTTTCTTTTAAGTATTTTGCTGTATCTTCTGTAGCAAATATATTAAAACCCATATTTCTTAGTTTTATCGCTAGAGGCAATACTTGCCTCTTGAGTTCCTCACCACCTACAGAGATTAAAACATTACCTCCATAAATCGGGATTTTCAGCTCTGTAGCTTCGAGCGCCTTAAGTAAAGCATCTGAAAAATCTTCTCCTATGCATGCTACTTCACCCGTACTTGCCATTTCTACTCCAAGAATGGGATCTGCTTTATCTAACCTCATAAAGGAAAACATTGGAGCTTTTATGCATACATAATTACCATATGGTAAATCCATTAGCCTCTCGGGTATTTTTTTGCCCATTATAACTTCAGCGGCGAGTCTCATTAAATTTACACCTCGAGTTTTTGAAACGTAAGGCATGCTCCTGCTGGACCTTAAATTGCATTCAATGACAAAGACTTCTCCATTTTTGACTAAATACTGGACGTTAAATGGCCCAACAATTTTAAGAGCTAACGCTATTTCTTTGGTATTCTTTTCAATTTTCTTGATAACATTTTCTTGTACTGTCTGCGGCGGTATGGCCATTGTAGCATCTCCGCTATGAATGCCTGCGTTCTCAATATGCTCTACAATGGCGCCTATGAATACATTCTCTCCATCACAAATACCATCGCATTCGATTTCTCTCGCATCAGTAAAGAATTTCGTAATTACAACAGGGTATTCATTTGAGACTGCAGCAGCCAAGTCTAAAGTATCTCTCAACGTGTGTTCATCGTAAGAAACTCGCATAGCTGCGCCACTCAAAACGTAAGAAGGGCGTATTAACACGGGGTACTTAACGTTCTGAGCAAATTCTATTGCTTCCTCTTTGGTAGTCAAGGCTGCCCAACTAGGTTGTTTTATCCCTAACTGATCTAGCAAGCTACTAAATTTAGAGCGATCTTCTGCCATATCAATCCGAGTTCCATGAGTTCCCAAAATATTCAGTCCAGTTTTACCAAAAGAATCAGAATATATAGAAAATTTTGCTGCTAAATTATTTGCAATTTGTCCCCCCGCAGAAACAACAACACCATCAGCTCTTTCGAGCTCGCATATATCTAGGACTCTTTCACCACTTAATTCTTCAAAATATAATTTATCCGAAACATCGTAATCAGTGGAGACGGTTTCTGGATTGTAATTAATAATAATTGCTTGATCAACGCCTAATTTCTTTAAACCCCATAGACAATTCACGGATCCCCAATCGAATTCAACTGATGCTCCTATGCGATATGTTCCCGATCCTAATACAATTATTTTTTTCAAATTTGCCTCAGTTTCCCGTTCAAAATCGACATCATGCTCATTTGCCGCGTAAGTTAGATAAAGATAATTAGTAGTTGCTGGCCATTCAGCTGCGAGCGTATCAATTCGTTTTACATAAGGTTGAATTTGATATTTCTTTCTAAGAGTTCGAGCTACTATTGAGTCGATTCCCATAATTTTTGCGATTTGTCCATCAGAAAAACCATAACGTTTTGCTCGTTCAATCCAGTATTGTTTGTCTTCGTCATTTGATTCTAATAAATCTAAACCTTCAAGTTGAGTTTCAATATCTATGATATTTTTAAGTTTGTACAAAAACCATTTATCAACTCTTGATAAATCGTAAATCTCATCAATCGAAATACCTCTTTTTATAGCTTCGCCTAATCTAAACACGCGCAAGTCAGTAGGATTATTCAAAGAGAATTTCAATTCGTTAATGTCCTCAATAGGCTCAAGATCGTTGGCAACAAAGCCTTTCATTCCGATATCAAGCATTCGTATGACTTTCTGGAGAACTTCTTCAAACGTGCGACCTATAGCCATACATTCTCCGACAGATTTCATCTGACTTCCTATTTTTCTATCAACCTTTTGGAATTTTGTCAAATCCCATCGTGGGAATTTTAAAACCAAATAATCAAGCGCAGGTTCAAAACAGGCAGTGGTGATTTCAGTTATTTTGTTTTTTAATTCGGGTAATGTATAACCTATTGCTAATTTAGCTGCTATATATGCCAAAGGATATCCTGTAGCCTTAGATGCTAATGCCGAAGATCTAGATAAACGAGCGTTAACTTCTATTACACGGAATTCTTTAGATGTTGGGTGTAAGGCGTATTGAATATTGCATTCGCCTATTATTCCGAGATTTCTAATAACTCGTATGGACGCAGAACGAAGCATTTGATATTCTTCGTTAGTTAAAGTTTGAGATGGGGCAACAACAATGCTTTCTCCAGTATGTATTCCTACAGGATCAAAATTTTCCATGTTACAATTAATAAAACAATTATCGGCAGAATCCCGCACGACTTCGTATTCGATTTCTTTCCACCCCCACACACTTTCTTCTATGAGAATTTGATTTATTCTAGATTGAGCCAAACCTTTCTTGGCCATTTTTTCAAATTCCTGCATGTTATTAATAATTCCAGAACCTCGTCCACCTAAAGTGTAGGCAACTCTTAACATCAAGGGAAATCCAAATTCATTCGCTACTTTAATAGCTTCACTATAAGAAGTAACGGCCTTACTCTTACACACACTAGCATTAGAGTCGTTCATTGCTTGAACAAATAAATCACGATCTTCAGTCACTTCGATCGCTTCAATAGGAGTGCCCAACACGCGTACATTATATTTTTCAAGAATACCCGCTTCTTTTAGCTCAACTCCCACGTTTAACGCAGTCTGTCCGCCAAACGCAAGTAAAATTCCATCTGGTTTTTCCCGTTTAATGACCTTTTCAACGTATCTAGTATTTATCGGAAGTAAATAAACTCTATCAGATAATTGAGGATCAGTTTGAATCGTTGCTATGTTTGGGTTAATTAATATGGTTTTAATACCCTCCTCTTTGAGGGCTTTTAGAACTTGACTACCAGAATAATCAAATTCTCCCGCTTGCCCAATCCTGATCCCTCCGGACCCTAGGACCAATGCTTTCTTGATGGATTTGTCTAGCGGCATGATCACAGCTCCATTAATTCCATGAATTTATCAAATAAATATAAAGAATCTAAAGGTCCAGGACATGCTTCAGGATGGAATTGTACTGCAAAAACAGGCTTATTCTCGTGAATGAGACCTTCATTAGATTGATCGTCGATATTTTTTAAATATTCTTTAAATCCTCCTTTTTCAAAGTCTTTCACGCAAAACCCGTGATTTTGTGATGTTATATAACATTTTTGATCATCAGGATTAATTACAGTCTTGTTTCCTCCTCTATGACCGTATTTTAACTTATAAGAAGACCCTCCAATGGCCAATCCAATAATTTGATTGCCTAAACATATACCAAAGAGCGGAACATCATTTTCAATCAGTTTTTTACATGTTTTTATGGCGCTCTTACACATGGCAGGGTCTCCGGGACCGTTTGATATGAACACGCCATTTGGATCAAATTTAATTATTTGTTTGTAAGTATAATTGTGGGGAACAACGATTATCTCAAGACCTCTTTCT
>JAEORV010000313.1 GCA_016840695.1 Promethearchaeota archaeon | reverse complement strand
CTTCTAGTTCTTCAGTTTGCAGAGATAATTCATGAACTAATTGTTTTATTTTCTCGGTCATTTCATTAAATCGATCAGATAACTCCTTAATCTCGGGCTCTTCACGATGAGACACAATTCTGGTTTCCAGATCGCCTTCGCCTACCCTCTTAAATCCTTGTACTAATGTATTAACCGGTATTGTTAGTCTTTTAGAAATATAATAGGAGAGAAGAAGTGATATCAGAATCATCATTATGGCACCGAGAAGAATAATATTCCTTAATTGATTTAAAAAATAATTCATCTCATCTAAAAAAGTACTCAGTCTGAGAACCCCCCTTATATTCTCCTCAATAAGAATAGGAGATGAAACATAGAGCATTTCTTCTTTGGTGGTAGTGCTGTATCTTACTATATGGCTTTCTTCTCCCTGCAAGGCTTCTCTGACTTCAGGTCGATTCGAGTGGCTTTCCATTTCCCTAAAATTTTTTGATGATTCCGCTATTACTTTTCCCTCAGTGTTCATTACTGAAATTCTGATACCCGTCTGTTTATTTATATCCTTGATTAACTTATCCAAACCTTGCCAATTTTCCTGTTCAATAATGGGTTTAATCATGGTTTGTAGTGTGAAAGAAAGATGAGACAGGTTTTCAATCTGATTTTTGAGATATTGGGACCTAAAAAAAGGTGTCAAGAAGATTAATAAGAAAATAGATAATAGAAAAATTACAATAAGATAACTAATAAAAATTCTATAAAATCGCGATTTCTTCATGGTTCCAATTTATAACCGATTCCTCTAACATTCTTTATCAGATATCCCTTTTCCCCTAGTTTTTCTCTCAAATTCTTAATGTGGACATCAACGGTACGATCCAGAATAGCCTTTTCATCACCCCAGAGGTGATCCAGTATCTGTTCTCGATTAAAAACCCATCCCTGTTTACTGGCAAGCAATTTTAAGATTTTAAATTCAGTTGTAGTTAAGTGGACTTCCCTATCTGCAATAAAAACACGATATTTCCCCACTTCTATGATTGTATTTTCGTCAATTATAATTTTTTTATCGGTTAACTTTGTATCTTTTCTCCTTAAAACCGCTTTTACCCGTGCGACTATTTCTTTAGGTGAGAAGGGTTTGGTTACATAATCATCAGCACCCAACTCCAAGCCAAGAATTTTATCGGTTTCATCAATACGGGCTGAGAGAATAATTATCGATATGTCTGTATATCGTTCCTCTTTTCTTATATATTTACATACCTCAAAACCACTCTCATCAGGAAGCATAAGGTCTAAAATAATCAAATCAGGAATTTTCTGGTTTAGTTCACGGTAAAAAGTGCCTGCATCAGTAAATCCCTGAACTTGAAAATAAGCTTTCTCTAGATGAAGGGTAATTAAGTCAACAATATCCTGTTCATCATCGACAATATAAACAATTGGTAACATAACAATCTTATCCTTTCTACCTGAATCAATTGTATCAGTTGGATCAAGTAAACAGGTTTAATAGGAATTAATATCTTACAGGGCATATGCCCTTAGGCCTTCTGTAATTATATAATAGAATTTAATTTTTTTACAAACATATCCGAGGAATATGACTAACGTATTTGACCATCGCCATATATAACATATTTATAACTGGTTAGTTCTCTTAATCCCATTGGCCCCCGTGCATGAAGCTTCTGAGTACTTATACCAATCTCTGCTCCCATTCCAAATTCAAATCCATCAGTAAAACGGGTTGAGGCATTTATATATACTGCTGCAGCATCAACTTCTTTGGAAAATTTTCTAACATTCTGTTGATTATTAGTCACGATAGCTTCTGAATGTTTAGTTCCATATTTATTTATATGATTCACGGCTTCGTCAATATTTTTAACTACTTTAACAGAAATAATATAATCGAGATATTCAGTATGCCAATCTTCTTCTGTCGCAATTTTATATTTTGGAAACAACTTTTTGACTTTATCACATCCCCTAATCTCTACACCCAATGCTTCAAGCTCTAACAGTATTACAGGCAGATATGCCGGAGCTATACTTTCTGCGATCAAAAGAGTTTCTGCAGCATTACATACTGCTGGTCTACTGGTTTTTGCATTTACAACTATTTTTTTGGCCATTTCTAAATCTGCTGTTTCGTCAACAAAAATATGGCAATTACCCACACCGGTTTCAATCACCGGTATTAATGAATTTTCGACCACGGTCTTGATAAGTGATGCACCGCCCCGAGGAATCAATACATCAATATAATTTCTCATTCTCATTAATTCAACAGCACTCTCTTTTTCAGTATTCTCGATAAGCTGAATAGCCTCAAAGGGAATACCTCCCTTTTTTAAACCCTGTTTTAACACTTTTACCAGTGCTTTATTAGAATTTATCGCCCCGGACCCACCTCGCAAAATGACCGCATTGCCTGCTTTAAAACAGAGAGCTGAGGCATCAACAGTAACATTAGGTCTTGCTTCATAAATAATTCCAATAACACCCAAAGGAACAATTCTTTTCTCAATGCAAAGACCATTGGGTCTCATTATTCTTGCTGTTAATTCTCCAATAGGATCCGGTAATTTTACAACATCCAACAACCCCTCTGCCATTTCTTCAATTCTTTTTTTATCTAACATCAATCGATCTAAAAAAGCCTTTTCTTTTCCTTCCTGCTTGGCTATTTCAAGGTCTGCTGAATTTTCATGTGCGATAAACTTTTCTTCATTTATAAGGCTTTCAGCCATATATTTCAAAGCATCATTCTTTTTATTAGTAGAATAATAAGCTAATTCGTTACTGACTGATTTTGCTTTCTTCCCAATTAAAATTAAGCTTTTCATTTATTTGATACCTCCATTGTTTTTGGTAAAAAAATTGTTCCTTCATTCTTACCCTGAATAATTCCCATAATCTGTTCGGGTTTTTTACCCATGATAATTGCTACTGCTATTCCACGGGCTGTTGCCAGCTTCGCTGCAGATATCTTCGTTCTCATTCCTCCAGTTCCAAAGCTGCTACCAACACCGCATGCAAAAGATTCAATATCATCATTAATATCTTCAACGAAAGATATTTTTTTTAATTTTTTATTTTTTCGAAAATCTCCTGAATAAAGACCATCGATATCAGAAAGCATTACTAACAAATCTGCTCTAATTAAAACAGATACAACTGCAGATAGTGTATCATTATCACCAAAAACAATTTCTTCCACAGCAACTGTATCATTTTCATTAACAATAGGAATTACTTTATATTTAAATAGAGCATTAAATGTATTACAGGTATTATATTGCCGAATTTTATCTTCAAAATCATTTCGAGTTAAAAGCATCTGTGCAACTGTTATTTTATATTTAGAAAAAATATTTTTATATAAATGCATTAATAACCCTTGACCAACAGCAGCCATAGCTTGTTTTTCTTCTAAACTTTTAGGCTTTTGTTTAAGGTGAAATTTACTTGCTCCTATGCCAATTGCCCCCGAAGAGACAATAACTACTTCCCTTCCCTGTGCGTTTAAATCTGCAACAACTTTTGCCAGCTTTCCTAAATAATAATTATTTATTTTTCCGGACTCTTTTACTATGGTAGAAGTACCAATTTTAATTACCAGTCGCTTAACTTGCTCAAAACTCTTTATTCTTTTCATATCTATTTTCTCCTTAAATAAAATAAAAAACCCTTACATCTCTAAATAGAGACGAAAGAGTTTGCTTTCGCTGTACCACTCTATTAAATTTAAAATAAATTTATTAAATGA
>JAEORV010000312.1 GCA_016840695.1 Promethearchaeota archaeon | reverse complement strand
TCCACTCGATAAAGCCATCTTTTAATTTGTTTAAAATGACGATTTTAACTTAATCTATCGCTGCATTACGTGTTTTTAAAACTCGTCTTTCCCAATTAAAACATGCACAAAATCTTCTCCTGGGTAATTCTTTAGAATAAAATCCATACACTCCCATTCAGTTCCTTCAAAAAGTGTAGCGTTGTTTCGGGAATCAAAAAACTCGATAACCCTTTTCTATATCCCTCATTCTCCTTCCCGGCTCCGGCCGCTGATTTGTGTAAATGCGAATTAATAAACCCTGATACTTCTATTTTGATTTTGTCTTTATCCCCTAAACGTTTACGCATATGACACTTAATTTTAATGCTCTTTTCTCCTTGTCTTTTTCGCTGTTTTGGCGAGGCTGCATTACTTGTATTCAAAAATAAATCCCTCTTCTTCTTTTGGAACTTGTGAACATTCGTTTGTTTTCGGCTTAGAATTGACATATATGAACTCTTTATCCTCGCTTAATATTTTATATTCTTTACCCTGTTTAAAAATGGGATTACTGTGTTCATTCTCAAAAAAACATCTCTTTTAAAAACAACTAAATCCATTCTAATCACCCTTTCCTTATTTCGCTTCATCATTTAACAGCTAACAGTGCCTTCACTTCATTGTTGACGCCCACGTTTTCAGTGTATTACCAAGATCTAAATATTGTAACGCTCCTTCATTTCTTCAATTTTACAGTTAATTTTCAGCAACAGATCTTATTCGCTTTTAATGTCATCATCTGTTATACCTTCACGTTGCATATACTCCAATAAAGCGTGCTTCAATGTGTATAACTGTTTGTATGAAAGTTTTGTTCTAACACCACTCATCTTCCATCTCCATCCCTTTTCTTATTACAGTTCAATCCCATAATTCTCGCCGAAATCCTCAATGTGCTCCTTCAGGATATCGTCTAATTGATCATCTTCAATACCGAGAATAATTTTATCTATTTCCGCATCAAATAGAGCCATTTCTTCACCAACACCGTTTTCTAATTGAAGTCTCATAAAGATTCTAAATGCTTGCCTTGGATTCATTTTATTCTCCTTGTCCTCGTTATTTATATTTTTAATTGCCTTTTAGATAATCGTATATTTTGATCTGTGCGGTCTTTTATGTATGAATTCAGGAATATCAATACGCTTATTGACTTTTGATTTAGTTCTTACAAGAACACGGTTTTCAAGAAACTGAACTTCTTCCACTTTCTGAGCATGAGACTCAAAGTAAAAATCAAAAATTTCTTTAAGAGTCTCATCATTAAGATTGTAATTCATCATTGAACCTCCTTAATATCTGTACTTTAACGTTTAAGCGACACACAAAATCCATATATATGGTAATTCATTCGCTATTTCTCCCTCCCAAAAAACCATATAATGTAATTGTAATAAATTCAAAGGAAATGGAGATGGTTTAAATGAAATTAAGAAAAGTATTGACTGGTTCTGTTTTATCTCTTGGATTACTCGTTTCTGCTTCTCCAGCTTTTGCTGCTACCCCATCACCTATGGTTAAAACAAATAACGTTGTCAAAGACGAAATAGGTGTAAAAGCCTTACACACAAAATACATTTATCATCACAATATCAATGATTTTAAAAATATTGAACGGGACGAAAACGGTAGAAACTGGTATTTGAAAGGTATTGAATATATAGATGGATGGTATAGAGGGGAGTACCAAGCAAATTTTTGATCTTTTGAGGGGGTTTCCCCCCCTCTTTTATTATTTTAGACCATTTTCTTTGTGCTCAATGCTTCCAGTTACCCTCTAAGCACACAATCAAATCAGCGATTGATTGTGTGCAACTATCATTTTTAATCTTCTCTACCCTTATTTTCACTTCACAGTTATCAAGATGCCATTTAACCCACACTATGTTAAACCTGTTGCAACCTCCCCCAATAAGGGGAACGCTGGCGGCTTAATGCCTATTTAACGTCGCCACCACGACTGTTATACGATGTCTGCTGTATCCTTTTCATTATGAATATCCTTTTAATTTATATTTATTTCTATTTTAATAATCTTTTTTGTGTCATTACCCAGTCACCTATCTTTTCAACAACTTCACAAAAATCATTATCCTTATTATTAAATCACCACTAAATATATTGAATAATCATGGTGTGGAAATGGAAGTGCTAGGGGAATATTTGTTTACAATGCTTCTTATACCAAAATCAACAGATTCAATGTACTTGCATAGCCTATTCATTACACAGTCGCTCTCAATCACAGGGTTAAACCTTTCAAATAGCTTAAGGAATTCATGTTGCTCCTTTGTTTTTCGTTTTACTTTCCTTAGCCTCAAGGCTAATTCCAAACTTCTGCTTGCAAGTGATATCGTAGGTTTTGACATGTTTTTTGTACTTGTTCTTTGTGCCTTTATACAAATAGATAAAGAGGTAGGGGTGCTTATCCAATAAGATTTTATTGTGAAATTCCTTTTCCAGTTAGATGAGCATAGTGACGGTCTAATGACAGGTGCTAAAGCTGGAGCTAACCTTTCTATTTATGAGTCTGGTAAAGGCCGGATTATTCTCAGTACGATTACATATTGAACTAATTATATATTATTTTTGGGAAGGTCATGGTGGGGGTTGCTCCCACCTCCCTCTTGATAAAGAGGTGGAGAATTGATAATTGATCAAGAAATTAAAGTGAAGGCAATGTACAGAAATATAGAACATTATAAAAGCATAGGCTATGAGATCAATAAAGGTATGCAATAATTATCGGTTAAAGTCGAAGACCTGCCTATAAATAGTCACTTAAAAATTAAAATACGTTGCGACTATTGCCAGTGCATATTCGAAAGATCATACAGAGATCACATTAAACATCAATCAAAGTCATCTATCAAAAAAGATGCATGTAAAAACTGCAGAGGTTTAAAGATTAAAGAACATATGCTAAAAACCTATGGTGTAGAAAGTGGCATAGCCTTTCATTATAATTTTCTCGAAAAATGAAAACAACTGCGAAATTTGTCTAATGGCTGCCTTATGGGTTTCCACTTAAAAAAGGGCTTCTCTTTGAGATGAAGCCCTTTTTCCCTATCTTGAGAATAACTGGACGATATACGTGCCGCTTCCTGATGTTCTGGACACTAAACTTTTTAATGGGTGTTGAAACAATCCGTCTAAAAGTGGTCAAAATGTGACCAATAAAATGAAAATCGCTCTCAGCCGTTGATGTAGCATGGGCTGTGAGCGATTAGAAATTACATCACCCGCTTAAACATCTTCTCCATCTCATATGTCGAGTAGTGAATGATGATTGGCCGGCCGTGCGGGCATGTGAATGGGTCGGATGTTCTGCGCAGCTCATCGAGCAGGGCGGTGATTTCGTCGTCCCGCAGATGATGGTTGGCTTTGATGGAGCCTTTGCAACTCATCATGATTGCGGCTTCTTCACGCAGTTTTTTGATGTCGATCGTGCGGTCATCAAGGATCTGTTGAATGATGTCTTCAATGATCGTCGTTTCTTCCCCTTTTGGAAACCAAGTCGGGTGGCATCGGACGATATAGCTGCCGGCGCCGAACGATTCGAGAAAGACGCCGACTTTGGCTAAGTCATCCAAGTGCTGGTCGATCGTCAGCGCTTCATTTTTTGAATAATGGAATGTCAGCGGCACAAGCAGGTCCTGGACTTCCGGTTCGACTTCTCCGACTTTTTCACGGAAATATTCGTATTTGATCCGCTCCTGTGCGGCGTGCTGATCGATGATGTA
>JAEORV010000311.1 GCA_016840695.1 Promethearchaeota archaeon | reverse complement strand
AATTCTTTTTGGTCATTCTATAAATCAAGAGATGGCTTTTAGATGGCGAAATATAAGAATCCTGAATTTTCTTTCCTTTTTGAGAACCTGAGAAGACTATTGTTGAGATTGCCAAAGTTAGTGGCACTACCACTAAGATTATTAAAACTCTAATGATGTAAAATGTGATGCTATAAGAGATAGAAATTTGCTGAAATATCAACGATAAAAATAGTGTAGAAATTATCGTGAATATGAAGATTAAGATAAATCCAAAAGCAACTTCATTTGAAAAAAACTTAAACCTTTGCTGAGCAATTAACTTCTTCTTTCTATATCTTTGTTTTTCCACAACAAAACATATTCTTCATCGGTTTTAAACATTGTTTCTATTAATTTCGTATAATTGAACGATATCGTAATTTTGAAAAAATATAATGAATACTTTTTTTTATTAATGTTAATTATTGGTGTTAATTTCAAATATTAAATAATAGTGAACAGTAAAAATGGTTGAATTAAAAGAATGTTGGCTAGTCGATTACGCTAGAACAGCTTTTTCGCGTTCTAGACCAAAACAACCTGATAGGGATGTGTTTGGCGAACTAAGAGGTGATGAAATACTTGCTGAATTGTTAATTAAATTTTTTGACGAAAAATTAGCAGATAAAGGCATTCAAAAATCTGACATGGAAGAGGTTACTATTGGAGTAGCCACGGGAGTTCATGAAAACTTTACTTTAGGTGGAAAAGTGGCAACATTTTTAGCAGGCTTCCCCGTAGAAGTTCCGTCATTTCAGATCGATAGACAATGCGGTTCTGCGGGTTCCGGAATGCATATAGGCGTGATGGCTATCCAGACTGGAAATGCAAAATGTGTTTTATCCACGGGATTCGAACACATGACGCGTGTGAGGGGAATGGGTCATACATCGCCAAATTTAAAGGTTGCTCAAAAAGGGAGTAAGTATTTCCGTCCTGATATTGATCTGATGACCTCATTCAGCATGCTCCAAACGGCTCAAAAATTATATGAAGAAGAAGTTCCAACATTTATCAAAGAAGATTTGGATAGATTTGGGGTGAGAAGCCACAATTTAACAGTCAAATCGCATGAAGATGGATGGTTTACCGGGGGTGTTAACGGTGGTGAAATCATACCTATTGAGGGACACGCTGAAGGTGACATTGAAAAAAAGATGATGATTGATAGAGACATGAACGCTAGAAAATCTACCTTAGAAAAAGTCTCTCAATTGCCCCGATTATCGAAACCATTCTATTTAAAGAAAAACGGTGGCAGGAAAGGTTATATAGAGCGGGAAGGCACGAAAGAAGGGGTTATAACAGTCGGTAGTTCTTCACCATTGAATGCAGGAGCAACAGCAGCAGTTCTCATGGAAGCAGAAGAAGCAAAAAAAAGAGGTATTGAACCATTAGCTAAAATTATATCGATTGGATGGGCGGGCGTAGATCCTTCCGTAATGGGGCGCGGTCCCGTTCCTGCAACTAAAAGAGCTTTGGAATATGCTGGAATGAAAGCGGAAGACATCGATTATTGGGAAATAAACGAGGCGTTTTGTATAGTTACGTTAAATTGCATGGATAAATTCGACCTGCCATGGGAGAAAGTTAATATTATGGGCGGTTCTACGGCAATAGGCCATCCATTAGGTTCAACGATGATTCGTCTACCAGGTACTTTAGCTAGAATATTAAAGGATAAGAAGGCCAAGTATGGCCTAGCAAATGCGTGTTGTGGTGGCGGTCAAGGTGTTGCTACCATTATAGAAAACATAGACGCGTGAATTGATTTCGTGTGAATTTTTCATTTTTTTTTATTTTTCATTATTAAATTATACAATTCTTCATTATTTTGAGGTATGACGATATCCTTGTTCTTTTTTATGAGGCGAATAGCTTGAGCTGGACAAGTAGGAACACAATTTCCACACCCGATACAACGTTTTAAATTGATACTTACAACACCTTTACTTTTTCTAAGTTTAATGGCATCTACTTGACACCTGTCAATGCAAGTTCCGCATCCTTCGCATAATTCTGAATTTACTTCAGCTTGATAGCTGCTCGTCCAAAAGTTTGCAGGATTGGGAATTGCTTTTTGCATTGTAAAAATTCCGCAACAGCAACCACAGCAGGCACATAAAAATTCGGGTTCCTGAGCATTTGAAGGTTGAAAAACTAATCCATCTTCTTCGTTTTTACGAGTGATCTCAATTGCTTCTTGCTTATTTATCTGCCTTCCTAAACCTCGTTTTAACCACGTTTCAGCAATGTCATTAAAAACAATGCAAGTTTCTAATCTTGAGGTTTTTTGACACTTTTTTCCAGCAATAAGTGCACCTTTTTTGCATATACAATCTATAACTACTATTGGTCCCCTATTATTTTTAATTATAGCCATTACATCATCGTAATTAGCAACTAAATGTTCAGGTGTTAAGCTTTTTTCTATAGGGATTGTTCGCAGCTGTGGGTTTTTAGCGTTTATTAATTTTAATGGGAATTGCGAGTCTGTCATGTATTTTATTAAAAGACTAAAATATTCAGGAGTTAGGTTGCAAACTTGTAACTCATCTAATCCTACTACTAAAGGAACAATTCGGTAGTGGTTCTTTCCATCTCTTTTTGTTCCATGAATATTCCCCCTTTTTACCATGTTCTCAAGTATTTCTTCAAGTTCCGCTTTTCCTATATCATCATTTTTACACAATTCGAAAATATCATCAATTGATTGATAGTTATAGCTTAATTTTAAGGCAATTTCTGTTTCTCTAGGCTTGAATAAATATTTTAATAAGCGTATATCAGAACCAGAGTTAGTTGCGGGAAAGTCAATTGGTTGTTCATCAAGATGAATTTGTAGTTCTTTATATATATCTTCATTCATTCACATCACATTTCACTTTTATTTAAAGCGTGGCTCTCTTTTATCTTTTAGAGCTGCTAGAGATTCTCGAAAATCCTTGCTTTTCACGCACTTATTCCAATATTCGTTTTCAACGTCTAACTGCCTCTCAAGTATTTCCCCATAATAGGCGTGCATTGATTTTTTCATCGAGTTAAGGGCTAGACTTGGGCCTTTTGGCGGTATTAATCTTAAAGCTTGTTCTCTAGCATAAGACATTAGTTCATCCGCTGTAACGACTTCGTTGATCAGCCCAAGTTCCTTAGCTTGTTGAGCAGTTATTTTATCACCAAAATAGAACAATTCTTTTGCTTTCTTGAATCCAATTAATAACGGCAATATAAAAGTTGACCCAAAATCCCCAATTACCGCTCTTTTTATGAAGTATAAGCCAAACCAAGCGTCTTCAGAAGCGTAAGCAAGATCTGCACATATTACCGGTATTGTAAACCCAGCACCTACGCCCAAACCGTTTACAGCAGCTATGATTGGTTTTGGAAAATTCCAAAATTTTAAAGCCAGCTTTTTTGAAGCCATATCAGAAATATCCACTTCTTTTCTTGCTTCTTCGGGAACATTCTTAAATATATTCATGGAAAAATACCCCCCCGAACAAAAAGCACTTGCTTCTCTTGACCCCGTTAAGATCATTACTTTCACGGTTTTATCTTTTTCTGCGTGTTCGAGTGCATACCATAGCTCTAGAAGGGTTAAAGCGGATAAAGCATTTTTCCGTCTTGGTTTGTTTAAGGTGACTGTGAGGATCCCTTTCTCATCGATTTCATATAATAGATCCTGAAATTCCTTGACATCCATGGTTTATCTTCTATTCTTTCCTTTTATTTATTTCAAATAATA
>JAEORV010000310.1 GCA_016840695.1 Promethearchaeota archaeon | reverse complement strand
TAATTCTTGAATTGCTTTCTGCCTTCTAAGTTTTTCTTCTTCTGATAATTCCACTTCGCCTCGTTTAACAAAGAACATTAGCACAAGTGCTATTATTAAGAAGATAGCTGCATTAATAAGAAGGAAAGCTCGACCTGTTAAATCGGTAAGAGCACCAACGATGCTTGGACCTAGTATTGCTGCGAGAACACTGAAAAAATAATACACGCCTGTATAAGTCCCAATTTTTTCTATTGAAGGTGCCAATTCCCAAACTACAGTAATACTATTGACATTCACCATTGCCCAACCAATCCCAGCAAGAACTAAAGCAAGAATAGTAGCAATTAGATTTTTTTGTACGAGAGCCCCAAAAATTAATGCAGAAATCATTAGTATCAGTCCAATTTTAATCGTTTTTCTCCTGCCCATTTTAGTTGCAATTATCCCTGCGGGGATAGCAAATAAAATAAATGGAATAGCTACAAAATTAAGCATAAAGGAAGCAAATCCGGAACTTTGATTCAGTATATTCGGATCAGTAGCATAAATTGTAAAAAGACTTTGAATCCCTTGGTATCCTACGAACCAAAAGAAAATTGCTAAAAGCATAATTAAGGTTGCTTTATCATCTTCTTTAGCTATGTCTTTAATACTTTCAATAAGTTTAGGTTTTTCGATACCTTGTTTCATTTTTTTACCTTCCTTAGCTTCAACTTCGTGTAATAACTTATAGCTATATGCTTCTACCTCTTTTACCTTCCACAGAAAAATTAACAGCGCAACAACCATGATCACGGATACGATAATAAAAACAGCTTGAAATCCAATTGAATCTCCAACTAATCCAAGAGTAAAGGCGATCACAGCACCAACTCCTCCCATTAGATTAATAATTGCATTAGCTTTACTCCTGTTATGTGGACGTACGAAATCTGGCATTAAGGCTACAGCTTGACTGCGGTAGAAACCCATGCTAATTCCAAATAAGAACATCCACACAAGTAAAGTTCCAAAAGAGGTTCCAAAACCCGTAGGAATGATAGCGAAAAATATAGCAGATAAAATTACTCCAATAATAATATATGGTGTTCTTCTCCCAAATCGAGATCTCGTATTATCCGAAACAGATCCCATTATTGGTTGAATTATTACTCCAATTATATTATCAAGAGCCATCCAAAATCCTACAAAAGCTAGAAAGCCAAGATAAATCTCTAATTGTTGATTAACTTGCGTGTCATAAAGACCCCATGCAATCCCAGTTGTAAAAAATGCTAATCCTATATAAAAAGTTAATTTTACATCAAGTTTTTCTTTACTATCATCAGTCATATTTTTTTCACTTTTTTATGATAAATAAGAAAGTGTTAAAAATAGTTAAGATTGGAATATATATATTTATATGCTGCCAAGGAAGTAAAAATAAATTAGAAAAAAATAATATTTCATAATTTTATTTCTATTTTGATTGACTTTTTTTGCTCTGGGATTTTTTTTAGGGATTCAACCAAACCAATGTTCACATTCACGACTACATCTTTTATGAACTGGTTTATTGGAATCTCTTTATCATTGATCAATATTTTTACATCTGCCATGAATATATCTAAAATGAGGTACTTTTTAAAATTCACTTCAATAATCCATAAAAATAGAAAAGAAAAAAAGAGAAAAAAATAAACAAAATTAGTCGTTTTATTTCTTTTTATATTCGTAATGGCCAAATTCTGGATTCCAGACTCTCTTGTATTCGGTGCTTGGAGGTAAGACTTTCTTACGATTTGGATACCCTATTCGCTGCGGTCCTAATTCTAATCTCCTGCGGTTCACTTTCACATATCTATTTCCAATAAAACCCGTAGATGCCAAACCAATTAGAACACCTCCTATTCCGATACCTCCGACTTGAATCATCATTCCCAAGGTTGTCGTGTCAACTGGTAATCCCATCACATATTTGGCGAGTGCTGGCATAACCTCATCTCGAAATCTTGGAAAATAAGCGAGCAACATTTCCATTGTGTTGTCTGACAAACCATTAGCCGCCTGTAATTCATCAGCTATTTCGGAATCAGGATTAGCAACTGCTTGCCACCACTTGTCCATTCCCTCCTTAGTAGTTATGGAATAAGAACTATCTTGATCCCATAAGGCTTCTGCAGACGATAAAGCCATTTCAGATGATTCTACTGGAACTGTTTCACTCTTCCAACCGATTTCAAATCCGAAGACAGTTTCAGCACCTAATGGAAAGGGAAATCCGAATTCATATAAAACTCTTCCAACAGCAGTTCCATTTGACCAGACTTCTAATAGTAATACTCTCGAATATGCTGTAAGATTCATACCAACTCCATCAGGTGGAGGTAATTTCATTAACTCTGGAACGATATCGTCTCTAAACGATTCTTCAAATAACCAATAGAGAATCTTTTCTACTTGAACTTGAGATAAAACAAACTGTGTTGCTAATTCATCTTGAATAGTAGCATTATCTTTAGCATCAATCCATGTATTAATCCCATCGTCGTTTGCTAATGCGTTTGGAATATCTTCGTTAAATAGATCCTTTGCTGATTCAAATGAAATTCCCGTAGGGTTATTCCTTCCAACTTCAAAACCATAGAGAGGTTCAGTTACATCATCAAGAAGATCAGCAAAATCCATTCCTTCAGTGATGAGTCCACAATTTGCCCATTGATCGTAGAAGTATATTTCAGCAATATCAGCAGTGCTTGTTACTCCTGCTAAATCTGGCATTAGCATTCCAACAATATCTATGTGTATTTCAAGGAAAATAGGTATGACAACTACATCTGCTCCTTCAATTACAGCTGGAATTGCCACCGCTATTATATAGTTACGTATGTAATCAACAAGGTTAGTCAATTGATCCCAATCGCAACTATACATTGCCATCAGTTCTGCTGCTTCAGGGGTAGTTTCGTTTATGGCTTCATCGTAAAGGGCAAGAAAATCTGTAACACAAGATCCCATATCAGTATCTTTAATTAAACCTGGCACGTAATCTGGATGTGAATTATTTAACGCGTGAGTCCCATTTAAAAGCAGTAACGCGGATTCTGGAGTGATATCTAGACTTTCTCCTAAATAATTTGCTGCTCCTTGAACATTAATTAATATCTCGTGTATCCATAAAACATCAACTCTTACTATAAAACTGTATGAAGTATCATTGAAAAGTTGTTCATATGTTGCTGCTGGCGTAGAAATAGGTAGTGGATCTGTTATTGCGAATCCATTTACCATGGTACTGAGCAAGAAAGCTGTAAATGTAGCCTTGACCATGTCCTCGACAAGATCTAAACCTGTATCTCTTATACCTCGAAGTGCTGTTGGTATTGCCATGTCGTTTAACATTGGTTCTATCATAGGAACTGCTTCTTCTTCAATTCCTACAAAACCCTCTGACATGAAATCTTGAACCATATCAAGAATCATATCATTGACAAATATTCCACCTGGGATAGCAGCGCCACCTATAAAGAGAGCTACAATACTAGCTACAGCAACCTTCTTAGACATGAAGATCACTTCCTTTAATTTTTGACATTTTTAAAAAACCCAATTTTTTGTAAATCGTTATATGGTAGAGTGAATGTAAACTATTTAAATCTTGCACCTAGAAGCTTTTTAAAGGCACTTTAAAATCGTTTAATTTATGCTTTATTTCAACGAAAAGATTGAAATTAGAAGCTGAAACCAGGATTAAGGATAATTTATATATGTTTTTTAAAGATTCTAATTCAATTGTTTAAAAATTTCCATAGCGAGATTAC
>JAEORV010000309.1 GCA_016840695.1 Promethearchaeota archaeon | reverse complement strand
AATTAATATTATACCAAACATACTAACATCTATTGAAAAAGCTGCAAACATCATAAAATTAAAAACTATTTTTAATTCCAAATCCTGTCTTTTTAGTTTATAAAAATAGGCTACTAATACTACAATAGAAAAAAATACAATTGGTGAGGCAATTATACCAATTAATGCAAACTCCATATTCATAATAAAATTCTCCTAGCTTTTAGTCTTTTAAATAATATGATGGTTATAAATTGATTAAATTTAGCAATATTGAGAAAGGCTATAAAATATATAAATATTCTGAAAATGAATTTTTGACTTTAAAATCTATGCAAAATAATACTATGAATTTTTTATGTTCTGCTCATTCAAATTTATTTAGCAGAGAAGGAGAAATAATTAACATGAAAGAAATTATTTTGAGTAAAAGAATCGGAATTGAATACGCTGAAGAAGATAAAGATCTTCTTCTCAGATTTTGCATTGATGTTTAAAAAAACCTAATTCTTGATTCCAATCCTATTGGTAAGACCGGCTGTCATACCCCTCCACACCCGCACTATAAAGCGAGAGCGCATCGTGTTACGCCTGCTCCCTCCCGGGCCTCAGCGGGTTCCACATTATGGGCTTAAGCAACTCCTACAAGTTGCAATGTCCAAGCACCCCCCATTATAGCCGGTGCTTCGCCAGAATACGACAATGGCTTTGCAATATTCATGATAACCTAAAACTAGGCACTTTCCGCTAAGAGCATGCTGCGGTCCACTCAGTTTCAGAGCTTCAGACAGGCCCTAACTGTCCATTTAGAAGAAATGATTATAGAAATTAAAATCTATTGATTTTTTTTAGAGTAATATGATTCTTTACTTCTCAAAAACAGATAATTGTTCCTTTAGTGAATCTACTTCTTCACCTAATATACCCGATGTAGCAGAGATTTCCTCCATTGAAGCTGTTTGTTCTTCGGCAGCCGTGCTTATTTCTTCCATTGCTCTTGAAATATCCAAGCTATCTGAAGTAGTTTCCTTTATTTCTCTCGTAATATTCTCAACAATATCAGCCGTTTTTTCAACTGAATTCTTCGATTCTTCCGCTAACTTCTGCACTTTTTCAGCAACAACAGAGAATCCCAATCCGTGTTCTCCTGCCCTTCCAGCTTCTATACTTGCGTTTAATGCGAGAAGATTAGTTTGGTCTGATATATTTGTAATCATTTTCGTGATGATTCCGATATTTTCTGCCATTTTATTAATCTTTTCTAGAGATTCTGATTGTTTTTTAGTTCTTAGGGTTACCTCCATCGTAGTTGCTGCAATTTCCTCCGCTGACGCGTTAACCTCTGATGCGCTTGCTGCCAGTTCCGTGGCGTTGTTTGATACATTGACGGCAATCTCAGAACTAGCCTTAATTAAATTTGTAAGCATTTGCGTTTGTCCCTCAATCTTAAGTCTTTGATTTATAATAACCTTAAGTGTAAATTCTATCCCATATACCATTACGAAAAAGCCAATTGAAAAGAAAACAACTTGTAAATTTATAATAAAGGGATCTGTAGTTCCCATGACAATTATAATTATTTCGGACATGACAGAAAAAGCCAACAACATGTATTGAACGGCTTTAAATTCTGGAGTGTCTTTTTTCAATTTTTGTCTGAATACAAAAGCAAGAAAAATTACACTATATATTAGTGGAACAAGTACCATGTTCAAGTATGCAACATCTGAAAACATCTTTGTTCACTTTACAGTTATTTATTTCATTTTTTTTCTTTGTAAATACTAAAACAAAACACTAATATAAATAATCACATTTATGTTAAAAATTGAAGAAAGGCTTATTTCCTAAAATAAGATAATTGCTCCCTTAGGGATTCTGCTTCTTCACCTAAGATTCCAGAAGTCGCCGTTATTTCTTCCATTGAAGCCGTCTGTTCCTCTGCAGCAGTGCTAATTTCTTCCATTGCTCTTGAAATATCTAAACTATCCGCTGTAGCCGTTTCTATATCTTTCGAAATTTTCTCAACAATATCAGCCGTTTTTTCTACAGAATTTTTAGCTTCTTCGGCTAACTTCTGTACTCTTTCTGCGACAACCGCAAATCCTCGACCTTGATCTCCCGCACGTCCAGCTTCTATGCTAGCATTAAGCGCAAGGAGATTCGTTTGCTCGGAGATCGTTTTTATGATGTCTGCTATTTCTTTAATATTTTGAGCTTCCTTATTAATTTGCATGAGAGATTCTGCTTGGCTTTTAGCTTTCATTGTAATTCCCATCGTGGTTGCCGCTATTTCTTCTGCCGAAGCGTTTACTTCGTTAGCGCTCGCCGCTAATTCAGTGGCATTATTTGAAACATTCATAGATGTCTCTGAAGTAACGTTAAATACCGAAATTAAATCGATGTTTTTGTCTTCTACTATCGCGTTCTGTTTTTTTACCTGTTTAATAGTATAATCCTGTCCATATGTTAATGCAATGAATCCAATAGGATAAATTATAAACGGTAAAAATGTTATAGATGAATCTAAGTGTCCAATTATAACTACGATGATTTCAGATAGTATTATATAAGATATTGTTGTGTATAATAGAATTCGAAATTCTAAACTCTTTCTTTTCAATTTATTTCTGTAAAAAAGGATACCTAACATGATTATAAAAACAATTGGTAAAACTATTAAATTTCCGAGTAAAGCTTCAATATTCATTTTTTTCCTTTCCTTTTCTTATATTTTTTCTTATTCATATTTCCAATTTACATCATTTCTAATTTGTAATAATAGTAATAGAATTCTAACATTAGTTTTCGTATTTATACCATATCTTATATCTTGAATTTCGTTAACTGTTCTCTTAGCGATTCTGCTTCTCTTTCCAAGATCCCTACAGTAGCACTAATTTCTTCCATCGAAGCTGTCTGTTCCTCGGCGGATGTGCTAATTTCTTCCATCGCGTTTGAAATTTCTTGAATATCTGAAGTTGCACTTTCGATCATGTCAGTTATCGTATTTACAATATCAACCGTTTTTTCTACCGAATTTTTTGACTCCTCGGCTAATTTTTGTACTCTATCTGCAACAACCGCAAACCCTTTTCCGTGCTCTCCCGCGCGCCCTGCTTCGATACTTGCATTTAAGGCAAGTAAATTTGTTTGCTCTGAAATATTCGTGATAATTTTCGTTATTTCTTTTATTTGATGAGCCATTTCGTTCATTTTTATGAAAGTTTCAGTTTGTTTTCTCGTTTTATCAGCAATTTCATAAGTGGTTGTAGAAATCTCTTCAGCAGAGGCATTAACCTCGTTTGCGCTTGCAGCCAATTCGGTTGTATTATTTGCGATATTAAGAGAAACGCCTGAGCTTGCGCTCAATACTGCCATTAAATTTTCTGTTCTATGTTTAATCACTTTTTCTTGACCTTGAATAGCCTTTATGGCAAAGGGGATGGTTAAAAAAAGGGCAAGGATTCCAAACGGATAAATTATCCCTTGAGCGATGAAATTGTTATTAAAAACTCCGAAAATAATAATTATGCTCGCAACGCTTAGAATCAAGAGAATAAACATGTAAAAAGAGACCTTGAATTCAAGCGATTCCCGGTTCATTTTATAACGATAAATAAAGAACATGAAAACCCCAATATATACAATAGGCATCGCAATTAATGCTCCTATAGGTGATGTAAGTTCCATAATAATATCCTCGATTCAAAATATATTTTATAGTTTTAATAATGATATTGAATAATATGACATACCTTTATCCTTATTGTATAAATGAATTATTCATTTTAAAAAGATTTTACTATATAATATGTTCATACTTCGAT
>JAEORV010000308.1 GCA_016840695.1 Promethearchaeota archaeon | reverse complement strand
AAAAAACTTTTTAGTATTATAAGAATTTTTGCAGAATATTAAAAAAATCAACATAAAGATGTTGATAATTTGGATAATTTGATTAATTGGAAGAGAATAATGACTGAAGTAGAAGATGTATACGATAAATTGAGAGTATTATTAAGCCATAGACATTTCACTCCACTTCCTAAGAATGAATTAGTAGATAAACTATTAAAGAACATTTATTCGGAGGAGGAAGCATTTATCGTTGCTAATGGTTTTAAAAGGTCTTTTTGGCCCGTGACTCTTAGAAGAATACGGAAAAGGACAAAAATGAAAAGGAAGGAATTGAAGAAAAAAATAAAAGAAATGATGGATAAGGGTAAACTCGTAAAGAGGGGACACTTTGTAGTGTTACCGGGGTATTTTCCTGGTTTATTCGAGGAATACTTTACGTTCAGCAAGGACGATCCAGAAAGACTTAAAAAGGCAGGAGAGGCACATTTTAGTTTAATTCAATCAGGGTTTCATGTTGAACATCATGCTGCAGGGTTTCCAGTGTTTAGGGTTGTACCGGCTGTTGACCCCATACAAAAAACTATTGAAATTGATAAATCGATTAAAGTAAAAAATAGAGTTTTATCCTACGAAGAGTTGAAAAAATTAATGAAAAGATATAAAACCCTTGCTGTGCAACCGTGTAGCTGTAGAATCACCGGTAAATTATCAGGAAATCCATGCAAATTAACTGACGAAAATTTTTGTGTATCTGCTGGACCACTCGCTAGATTTCTAATAAAGGAAGAAGTAGCTAGAAGAGTTAGTTATGATGAACTCATGGAAATTTTTAAAAGAGCAGAAAAAGAAGGATTAGTTCATCATACTTTAAACATGAAGAAAGGTGCATTCTTTGTCTGCAACTGCTGTCCTTGCTGCTGTGGTTATCTAACCCAGCTTACCTTTTTTGGTAATAGAAACGCGATTGCTATCTCCAACTTTATACCAAGAATCGATATCGAGAAGTGTAAAGTTTGCAGTTTATGTGCAAAAAAATGTCCATTGGGTGCTATTATCAAATCCTCGGATGATAAAATGGAAATTGACTTGGATCTTTGCATCGGTTGTGGTATCTGCGCGTCCAATTGTCCAAATGGGGCAATTACGCTAAAAAAAGTAAAAAACTATAAACCGGTTAAAGGTCATATCGGGGTATTGAGAAAAATTAGAAGAGCTAGTAAAAAAGTAAGTAAAGTTGAAGTTTAAAATCTATTGAAATTTAGTCAATTTGAATCTTAAAAAAAAATCCATAAAAATCATGAAAATTTTTGATGAATAATGAGTGATAACGAAGATATAAAAAAAATTAGGACAATTTGTCCTTGGGTGAATTGCCCCTCTTATGATGGGATTTTAGCAACTGTTAATGTGAAAAAGAACAAAATAATCAAAATTGAAGGAGATAAGGAGCATCCACAGAGTAAGGGTTATATATGTCCTAAAGGGCTTAAGGATTGGCAGGTTATTTATCATCCTGATCGCTTTAAAAAACCACTTTTAAGGACACCATCTGGATTTAAAGAGGGTTCCTGGGAAGAAGCCCTCGAGGTAGCAGCTGACCGATTAGGTGAAGTCATTGAGAAATACAGCCCTAAATCAATATGTACAACCATGTCAGAGTGGCCAAGTGTTGCTTCTTTTATGAAAGCAATAAATAGTCCAAACGCAATGACTAATCGAGATCTTTGTCAGGGATCTGCTGAAACTGCTGATCCATTAACTTATGGGGATACCATTACTATTTATCGTAGTTCACAAGATTTTAAAAATTCTAAGTGTATTCTCTTAGTTGGAACAAATTTACCAGAATCTTGTGGAGGTCAATGGCAAGACATTAAGGCAGCAATGAAAAATGGAGCTAAACTCATTGTTGTCGATCCTCGACGGTGTGAAGCAGCCGAAGCGGCGGACTTATATCTTCAGATCCGTCCTGGGAGTGATGGTGCTTTAGCTTTGGCAATGATTAATGTCATAATAAAAGAAAACCTATATGATGAAGAATTCGTAAAAAATTATTGCCTAGGTTTTGATAAACTTAAAGAACATGTTCAACAATATAGTCCAGAATGGGCAGCAGAAGTCACATCGCTTTCAGTGGATGAAATTGTGAAAGTTGCTAGAATGTATGCCACTAATGGACCAGCGAGTTATCGAGGAAATAATGGCGTATGTCAGCATGCAAATTCCACTCAGACATGTCGTAGTTTTGCCGCTTTAATTTCAATTTGTGGTAATATTGATGTAAAAGGAGGAAACAGACTTGCTCAAGGTCCTCCAGGCAAAGAAGATCAGGATTCGTTTGACTTCTGGAGTGCAATAACTATTGACAAAGAAATCGAGGAGCAAACCATGGGAGCAGAGAGGTTCCCTTTATGGGCAGGACCTAACTCAATAATGCGACGACCACACAACCCATCCTTGATAAATGGCATGATTCATAATGAACCTTATCCAGTGAAAGCATGGATTGTATTTTGGAATAATCCCGTGATGTCATATGCAAGCGCCCGAAAAGTGATTGAGGCTATGAAGAAAATTGATTTTCTGATGGTTTTAGCCTATACACCTAGTCCAACGTCAGATTTAGCAGATCTTATTCTACCTATAAAACACACGTATGAATTTGATTTTCTGATGACGAGTTCTTATGGGTCTTGGGTAAGTGCAATGCCTAAATTAGTGGATGCACCTGAAGGTTGTCGAGATTCTTTTCAAATATTCCATGATATCGTCGAAAAAATGAAACTGAAGGGTTTTATTAAAGAAAATCTTTTTCCATGGAAAAAATCTAGAGATTTTGTAGATGAAACCTTAGGTGGTGGAGCTCCACTCAATTTTGAGACTCTCTGTAAGATGGGTCCAATTGCTTGGAGACCAAAATACAAAAAATATAGAAGAAAAGGATTCAAGACACCCTCGGGGAAAGTAGAACTTTACTCAGAACGCATGGAGAGATTTGGTTATGATCCTTTACCTACATATCATGAGTGTGGAGATAGTGCAATATCTTTACCACATCTTGGTGAACGATATCCTCTTTATTTAACTACCAGAAGAGTGCAGAAATATCTATTAACAAGAGGATCAGGATATTCATGGGTTCAGAAAGAAGGTCAATATCCCGAATTATTAATTCATCCTAAATCAGCAAATGAACGTGGAATTAAAGATGGTGATATGTTAGTTATTGAAACACCTAAAGGCTCTGTCCATCATAAAGCAAAACTATTTGATGGTATCCGACCTGATACAGTAAATGGAGTCTATGGATGGTGGATGCCTGAAAAAGAGTCCGAAGAAAACGAGTACATTAGTACAAACATTAACTTTCTATGTTCTTTTTACCCCCCCTATGATCCCGAGATTGGAATAAATTGTATTCAAGGAGTTATGTGTCAAGTTCGTAAAGTATAGGCTTTCAGATAAATTTCTTAGAATTATAAGCAACTCATGAAAAAATGGTTGAGCAAAAATCATGCTATTGATCTTTTGGAATAGGATGTTTCAGCACCTTGCCATTTAAAGCTCCCGTGTGCTCGCCGTGTTTGCAAGTGATTTCCCCATTAACAATTACATACAGAATTCCTTCGGGGAATTGATTTCCATTTTCAATTGTACCCATTTCTTTAATGAGGTCGTAGTTAAATATGACAAGATCTGCCTTATATCCTTCCTTAATCAAGCCTCTATCGTTGATTTGGAGAATTGACGCTGGGAGAGATGTCATCTTTCTTATGGCTTCCTCCAAGGATATGATATTCATATCTCGTACCCATCTCGAAATCACTCTAGGAAAGGTGCCA
>JAEORV010000002.1 GCA_016840695.1 Promethearchaeota archaeon | reverse complement strand
TATGGAACTAAGTATTGAATATGTCTTTATTTGTTTTTAACCTTTTCCTCGGAACATTTATATATTTTAATGATAATGTGATCTTAACAATTTTGCAGTACAAAATAATGAGGAGGAAAAAAAATGGATAAAGAAAAATATTACAAGTATTTGTTTCTTTTGGCAGCTTGTTATAACATCTTGAATGCCTTGATATTTATTGTCGTCTCACTTCTGAAAGATCCTGCAATATTTACCTTATTTGGAGTGTTAATGCCTAATAGCATGATTTGGCTCCAATTATCCTTGCTCTTGATATTGATCCTTGGACTTGGATATATAATCGTATCGATGGATCTTAGTCAGAATCATGGGTTAGTAATTATTGGAGGCATTTCAAAGGTAGTGTTCTTTATTATAACCCTTATATACTTCGTATTGGGCGAAGTTGGTATAATGGTCGTTCTACTTGGAGGCGTTGACATCCTATTCGTGTGTCTTTTTGCGGAATTTTTGTTAAAATATAATAAGTAGCATTCTAATTCCTTTTTTTTTTAATTTCAGGATTTATCGATCAGTAAACTTTTAACACTAAAAAAATTCATAATTTTATGACTAAAGATATTGAAACTGGTGAAAAAAATAAGGAAAAACTCATTTTAGGTGTTTCAGTTCCAATTTTTTTAATGGGGCTTGTATCTTTCTTCACCGATATCTCAAGCGAGATGATCACCAGTATATTGCCTTTTTTTATAATTTCGATTGGTGGTACGGCTTTAACTTTAGGTATAATTTCGGGAATAACTACTGCATTATCTAATGTATTAAAAGGTTTCTCTGGATGGTTGAGTGATAAAATAAATAAAAGAAAACCATTTGTGGTTGCAGGATATGCGATATCTAATCTTTCAAAACCATTTATTGGCTTTAGTCCCTCCTGGGAATATGTATTGGGATTGAAAGCCACTGATCGCTTCGGAAAAGGTCTCAGAACATCAGCTAGAGATACAATGATTTCTTATCATGCGGTTGAAAAAGGAAAAGCATTCGGAATGCATCGCGCAATGGATACTTTAGGAGCCGTAATAGGTTCACTTTTAGCAACTTTGTTTCTAATTTGGGCTTGGTCCTATTCACAGATTATATTTTTCTCCATATTTCCCGGTTTATGTGCTATTGTTTTCATTTTAATCGTTAAAGACGTGGATCCTAATAAAATAGATGAAACAAAATTGAAATTCTATGGACAACCGAAAGTGGATGAGATTGACAAAAGTTTTATCAAATTAATAATAATATTAGGAGTGATTGAATTTGCAAGTTTAGATATTGCGTTCCTTCAGATAAGATCTAAGGATTTTTTGATAATGCCTGGAATGGAGTTTTTAATTCCATTACTCTTCTTACTTAGCAACGTCGTGTACATGGTTTTCTCGCCAATCACGGGGAATTTATCAGATAAAATAGGTCGGAAACCAGTAATAATGGTAGGATTGACTGTGTTGTTAGTATCGTGCATTATACTGGCGATTCCTATGGTTGTTTCGTGGTTCTCTCTAATAATGATTGTTATCGTATATGTAATGTTTGGGTTCTATCTTGCGTCAGTTGATCCCATTTCGAGAGCGTATATTGCAGATTTAGCTGGCAAGAATAAGAGGGGTCGTGCTTACGGATATTATTATCTCTCGGTAGGGCTCATCTCTATGGCAGAAGGAATAATTTTTGGCTTAATTTACGATAGCTTTTCGTTCCTGGTCGCGTTTATCTATGTTTCAGTATTGCTGATTGCGTGTATGATAGTATTTGCCACGACAGATTTCGCGAGAATCCTTCAAAAATCTGAAGATTAATCCCTATTATCTTTAATTTTTTGACCATAGTTCTGCTAAATTCAATATTACTTCTGCTGCTTTCTGTAATCCTATTGTTGGAATAAATTCCTTTCTAGAATGAAATAATTCCCCCCCTGTAAAAATGTTTGGAGTAGGAATCCCCATAGAACTTAGTTTAGCACCATCGGTACCACCACGGATTGAGTGCAGATTTACTTCAAGTCCTGCTTGAGTGATTGCTTCTTTCGCTAGATCAATTGCTTTTTGTTCTTTTTCCAAATACAGTATCATGTTTTCGTATTGATGTTGAAATGCAAGCTCTATTTTCAACCCTGGATACTTTTTTTCGTAGGATTCTTTTAATGATTTAAAAAATTCCATTCGTTTTTCGTTATTTTCTACGACAAAATCGCGAATAATGAGACTCGCTTTTGCCTGTTCTTCTTCTCCTTCTAATTTATAAAGGTGGTAATATCCTTCTCTCTCTTCAGTGTGTTCTGGAGTTTCTTTTTCTGGAATCTCGCTAAAAAATTTACTCGCAATGTGAATGGCATTTATCATCAGATCCTTAGCATATCCTGGATGCACGTTTAGACCTTTAAATTTGATATCTACGCCCCATGCATCAAAACATTCGAGTTCTAACTGGCCCATCTCAGATCCGTCGAGAGTATAGCAAATTTTAGGTAATAATTTTTTATTTATTTTTTTCGTCCCCCTCCCAACTTCCTCGTCCGGGTTGAAACAAACGGTAATTGGACCGTGTTTTAATTCTGGATACTTTTTCCATGCGGCACAAGCTGTCATTATTTCGGCAACGCCCGCTTTATCATCCGCGCCAAGTAACGTGTCTCCTGAAGCCGTAATTATATCAAGACCCATGTAATCTTTTAGAACCTTTGAGTCGCTTAAAGACAATTTTAACTCGCTATTATGAGAAAAGAGAATGTCTTTTCCATCGTAATTCTCGTGAACGACTGGTTTCACGTCCTTACCACTGACCGCTTCAGATGTATCCAAGTGAGCGATTAATCCAATTGGTTTGGCTTCTTCCAGGCCTTTATTCGCGGGTAGATTGCCGTAAACGTATCCATACTTGTCTTGAACTACATCAATCACTCCTAAATCCCGTAATTCCTCGCTCAATATTTTTCCAAGCTCTAATTGGCCTTTGGTTGTTGGAGTTGTAGAGGATTTTTCGTCCGATGTCGTCCACACCTTGACATATCGCATGAACCGCTCAACAGCATCGTCTAGTAAGAATGCTTGAATCTCTTTTGAAATTACCATAGTACCCAATAATGATGTAATACTGAAAAACTTAAAGATAAAAGATTAATCTTGACAACCATTTATAACTGTTAAACCATATTTATTGAACTCATGATTGACCCTTTAGCTCAAATATTTGATAATTTGGACCTTACTTGGATAGATTCATCGAAAGAGATCATTGAAAGCCAGGCATGCACTGCTTTGTTATCTATTTTCCCAAATTTGGAGCAAATCTTTCAAGAGGGAATTAAAAACGATAAAGACGAGTTTATCAGGACGATTCGACACATTTTTCGCGTTTTTAAAGTGTATTTCCTTTTAAAAAATGATGATTTCAAACACGAATCGCTTTCCGAGAATTCACTAACTGTGTTAAGAGATAAAATAAATAGCATTGAAGATATTAACGAAAAATTGTTGCCTCTTATTTTAGCTTATCACGATATTGGTAGGTTTTTTGATAAAAAGGATCATCCTTATCAAAGCCATCTCGTCATTTCTAACAATAATTTGCTTGAATCCTTTGATCTTCTAGATTTTGAAAGGCTACTCATAGATAAGGTAATCCAATATCACTTGTTATTTGCTTCCATATATACAGGAGAAGCAACCTTTTTTGGTACGAGTTCTCTATTACACGATATAGACTTGGTGAAAAATGAGAAGTATTGCGATTTATTCGTAGATATACTCGAAATTTTCACTTATATCGACATCCTTGGATATTCGTACGCTCAAATCTTTGACCACTATATAAAATATTTTGAAGAGATTAACCAGAACTTAAAGCAAATCTTGAAATTATTGCCTGATAAGAAAAAAGCCATGGAAAAAGCGTTAGAAATTTCCCATGAATGGATTGAATGGAGAATCGCAGGCGCCATGAGAATTTTCCAATTCGTAGAAACGAAATCATACCTGACAAGAGAGTTTTATTTTACCAAATTAAAAGAAAGCATTAGTGAAAGTAATTTTGAACTGGTTGACTGTTTAGAATGGAACACAATTAAGAAAAAATATCTTATATCCTCATCTCAAGTTCAAATAAAGTACGGACTTGGCTTCTTGATGATTTTAGCGTTTGGAAATCTCTTCCGCTCGAGACTTAAAAAAGATCGAAATATTTCCGATAAATTAGTATTTTTCTGGCTTATTCTTTCTAAAGAAATCCGGGAAAGATGCAAAGACGATGTTTTTTCTTTATGGAACGTGTATTTCATTAACTTGCCTAACTTGTGGAAATCTGATAAAGAATTCGCAAAAAAGATCGATATTGAGACAATGAAGCGAATTATCAAGAATTCAAACCAAGAATTTGACGAGAAAAGGAATGAACATAGTCTATTTTTGGATTTTAAGGGTGTCCTATAATGTCTCTCCCTATTCAGAGCAGATTTAGGTAAATAGTTTAACTTATTTAAGCAATGGACTCATTGTATGATTTAGTTTAGTAGACTATAAGAGGTAGATCGAATGCAATATAAACGATTCAAATTGTTGAAAATTCGCATTAACGGGGGTGTTGCATTCGTCACCATCGACAATCCCCCGGTTAACATGTTGTCCCTCCAATTAATCGCAGAACTTAGCAGTTTTGCACGTAAAGTTGAAAAAGATGACGACGTGAGGGTTATTGTTTTTGATAGCGCCGATCCAGATTTTTTTATAGCTCATTTTGATGTTGATTCTCTATTAATAACTCCAGACGAGGAACCAACCAAATCAACTCAGCTTGAAGGCATGCATCCATTGTTAGAAGCATTTCGTACCATGTCTAAGGTATCAATCGCAAAAATCGAAGGAATATGCCGCGGTGGAGGGAGCGAATTCGTTCTGGCGCTCGACATGAGGTTTGGAGTCATAGGAAAAACCATCTTAGCGCAACCTGAAGTTGCTGTTGGGATAATCCCTGGTGGAGGGGGCACTCAGCGCATTCCACGCTTGATGGGACAAGCTCGTGCCATGGAAGTAATTCTTAGCGGAACGGACATTCCTGCTGAATTGGCTGAAAAATATGGATACCTCAATCGTGCGTTTCTACCCGATGAAATAACTGATTACGTTGAGGAAATTGCTTATACTATTGCTTCACACCCGGCAGAAACCCTCGCACTGGCAAAAAAAGCAATTCAAAATGCGGCTGAGTTGCCAATCGTGGAAGGCTTGATTGAAGAATATTATTTATTTCAACAATCAACTGCTTTACCCGTGGCAAAAACGCGTATGAAGGAATTCATGGAAATGGGTGGGCAGTCTCGAGAAGTGGAAATTCAAGGTTTTAAACTACCTGAAGATATACTAAAAAGAATCAAGGATGAAAGAAATAATGAGTAGAAATTAAGGTGAATAAAACATGAAAGATTTTAAGAATAAAAATTGTTTTTTAACTGGCGCTGCAAGTGGAATTGGTCGCTCCTTCGCACTCGCATTAGCGAAAGAGGGAATGAACTTATATATTTCTGATATAAACATGGAAAGGTTGGCGAACGTTAAAAAAGAAATCGAAAAAATAGGTGCTAAAGTAATTGCTGTCAAGTGTGACGTTTCGAAATACGAAGATTTTCAAAATGCCGCTGATGATTTCCATTCTAAATTAGGGGATATGGATCTATTGATAAATAATGCGGGTATTGCTATAGGTGGGGGCATAGAAGAATTAGAATTAGAAGATTGGAAAGAGGTACTCGATGTTAATCTATGGAGCATAATATATTCACTTAAAGTGTTTCTCCCAAGAATGCTTGAGAAAAAAAGCGGACACGTCGTCAATGTCGCTTCTTCAGCGGGATTAATGGGCACTTCAGAACCACTTCCATATGTTACATCGAAATTTGCGGTAGTGGGGCTTTCAGAAGCATTATACGGGCAACTATACAATAGAGGTATAAGAGTGTCCGTAGTTGTTCCCTCCTACATAAAAACAAATATTTTTCTCGACAGCAAAGTGAAGTTCTCTAAAAAACTCCTGGAAGATTATAGTCGGGAAAAGTTAGAACAAATATATTCAGAGTTAGTCGAAGAAATGACAATAAAATCTAAATCGCCTAATCGCGCAGTGAGGAAATACATTCAAATGATAAAAGATGAAAATTTATACGTGTTTGAAGCAGCTAGTGCAATAGCTATTTTGGCATCAAAAACAGAACCACGGAAATACGAGGAATTTTTAGTAAAATTCAACAAGAATTTTGCAAATACAAGAAAAGAAAGGTTTTTAAAATACGGGATAAATCTCGATGATTATTCCTAATTATTTTATCATTGTTTATTCTGAAGAATAGTATCAACAAAATTCTGGTAATCCTGAAGCCTTTTTAATACAATTGTGGCGATTTCAGGATTTCCTCCAACGACTAACACTTCGTTTTGATCGTATACTTCGTCAGGGTACCGTGGATCAAATGAAACATAGATAACTTTTGTGTCGGGATTGTGCAGAGATATTTTTATCTCGTCTCTTGCCATTTTTTTAAACCTATCTCCTGTAAACGCCATCATCATTTGTTTCATTCGCACGCCAAATTCGTTATCTGGTTCCATTTTTGCTATTCTATCTGCAAGTCCCGCATTGGTCATTGTAATAAGCACGTCAAAACATCCTGAATTTAGCATCAGCTCAGTTACTTTTCTATAAACCTCTGGATTGCCCGTGGCTACTAAATCGACGGGATTATTCTTGCTCCAATAAAAAGGTAGAATTTCTGAAATGTCCTCGATGAGTTTTGGGCCTTTAGGCGCAGTGTTTAAATCAACAACTTCAAGACCATGTCTATCACAGAGATCAGAAAGGTGGACTACGAAACCACCACCACCACTAATAATTCCCGCTCGTAAAGGATTTGTGTGAGGTAATGGTAATAAAAAATTAGCTCCTTTCATTAAATAGATAAACTCCATTATTTGGTCCGTAAAAATAACTCCCGTTTGTTTAAAAACTGATTTATATATATCTAGTGAGCCTGCAATTGAACCTGTATGACTATTAGCGGCTCTAGCGCCACTTTTAGTTAGTCCTGTTTTGAGAAATACAACGGGTTTTTTCTTGGTAGTTTCTAAACAAATCTCTTTAAATCTTGAACCTGCCCGTAATCCCTCGGCAAATAAACCAATAACCTTTGTTCCTTCGTCTTGAGCGTAAAATTCCAAATAATCCTCTAGAGTTAAAGAAGCTTCGTTCCCACTTGAAACAAAATACCTTATTCCCTGCAGTGCATTGCAAAAGATTGTTCCCATTGTTCCAGATTGAGAAACTATGGAGTAATTTCCTGGTTTTGGCATCATGAAACCAAATCCTAAATGGAGAGGAGAAGTGTTATCTTCAGAGGAATATAAACCCATGGAATTTGGACCGACGAAAATCAACCCTCCTTTATCAGCAATTTTGACTAAATCCTTATTCTCTTGTTGCCTTTCGTCTGTTTTAACCTCTCCAAATCCCGCCGTGATTATAGCAGCTGTCCTGATGTTGTTTTCAATCGCTTGTTTTATCGAATCAACCACGGCATTTGGAGGGACAACTACTGCTGCAATGTCGACTTGCTCCGGACATTTATCTAAAGAAGGATAAACATCAAGCCCAAGTATCTTTTTATCACTGTATTTTGGATTTGGGTTGATAGGATAAACGTTTTTCGTATATCCACAGGCTAAAGTGCTCATTAACACCATTGAACCGATTTTCATGAGTTGATCTGTTGCCCCTAAAATTGCTACCCTCTTAGGATTAAACATTGTCTTCATGAGTTCCAACTTTTCTTCGCTATTCACTTGTATCCTCTCTTATTTATATTCAAGTTTTATTATTTTAAGGATTAGTATTTAAAATAAGTAAAAATAATTAAAAATTCTTATCATGTATTCTATACTTTTTCTAATATATGCACGCACATCGCAGCTTCGCCAGCACCAATGTTTCCACCACCATTTTCAGCCAAGGCGATTTTTGCGTTCTTAACTTGCCTCTTTCCCGCTTCGTTCCGCAAATGAGCTACTAATTCGTAAATCTGTGCTAAGCCAGAAGCACCAATAGGATGTCCACGAGAGAGCAAACCACCACTTGGATTAATAGGAATCTCTCCCCCTATTGCGGTGGCACCACTTTCTGCCAATTCACCCCCCTTTCCTATTGGGCAGAAACCCATTTGTTCTGTTTGGTGAATTTCGCCAAATGCCGTCGCATCGTGAACTTCTGCAACGTCTATATCTTGAGGAGTAAGGCCCGCCATTTTATAAGCTGCGGTTGATGCTCTTTTAGCTATTGTTTCTTCAACCCAAGATCCAGATCTCAAGACTGATGCTCTCACTAAAATCTCCCTTGAAATTGGATGTTGTTCTAAGAATTTTTCTGAAACAAGAATGGCTGCTGCTACACCGTCTCCAATGGGGGCACACATGGCACGAGTCAGGGGAAAAGCAACTTCGTAATCTTCCATTACTTGTTCTACGGTCTGGGGGAATGTATATTGAGCTAATGAATTCATCGTTGAGTTATTATGATTCTTAGCAGCAATAACGGCTAATTGCCGTTGAGTGGTTCCATATTTTTTCATGTGGTTGCGAGCAGCTAAGGCGTAAAGATCCATGAATGCAGAATGTGCTTTCTTTTTTAGCTTTGATGGGTCAATTCCTTGTTTTTTTGCCTCTCTCGCTCTTTTCTTCGCAGCAATTTTTTTTAATTGTTCAATCATTGCCGTTGTCCTTTCCACATCTGTTCCTCCTATGAAACCTGCCAGACCTTCCTTCTTCCGCTCAGCATCTTCGTAATACATCTTTTCAGCTCCAATAGCTAAAACACAGTCATAAATTCCCGCTTTAATGGCCATCCATGCTCCTTGGAAAGCAGTGCTGCCGCTGGCGCAAGCATTTTCAACGTTGGTTATCGGTTTTTTATCAAATCCATTTGCACTAAGAAATACTTGCCCTCGAATACAAGGTTGTGGTTGCCAACTAGACATTGAGAACCAAGCTGCTTCAATATCGTCCATTTTAACGATACCATTGTTATCTTTTAGAACTTCATCAAGACCCCAACCTACTAATTGCTTTATGCTTTTATCTACATGTTTCCCGAATTTTATCATCCCAACATTAAAAATATACACATTCTCACTCATATTTTCTCACTCATAATTTATTCTATGATTATTCCCTTATTCTACAATAACTTTATAATTTTTTATTTTCTAAAAAATTTTTGAAATATGATTTATCTTCTTATATATTTCAAATTTTATTCCTTATAAATATACAATATTAGTTATCAATAATCAATAGTTATTTAAAGATTGGTATTGTAACAAATATTAACATTTTCTAAGGTGAATAACATGTCAAAAATAAAAGAAATTTATAAGGAAATCGAGAATGTAGTTGGTTCGGAATTTGTAACCGATAAGGACTTCATGAAAGCAGCATATTCGAGAAATGTTGATCCCGCTTTTCCAGATCGTTGGGCGGATGTGATCGTGAGACCCGAAACTACGGAGGAAGTTTCTGAAATAGTCAAGATTGCAAATAAATATAAAATAACGATCGTACCTAGAGGCGGAGGCGCAGATCTAGTAGGAGGATCTGTATCTGAGGGCGGTATTCTTATGGATCTCACTCGAATGAACCACATCATAGAAATTAACGAGAAGGATTTTTACTGCGTCGTTGAGTGCGGGGTGACCTGGGGTGAATTAATATCTACCCTTCACCCAATGGGATTGACCACAGGTGTTCTTGGACCCGGTTCGGGATATTCGGCAACGATTGGTGGCGGGCTTTCAAATAGCACGGCAGGTGCAGGCTCTACTAAATATGGTTTGGTGCCAGATATCTGCTTGGGCGTTGAAGTTGTCTTGCCAAATCCACAAGGAACGATCATAAAAACGGGGTCGGCAGCAAACAAATATGCAAAACCATTTTGCAGGTACGGCGTCGCCCCAGATTTTACAGGATTATTTATGGGGGACGTAGGCACGATGGGTATTAAGACAAAAGCGTTTTTGAGGTTATTTCCTCTTCAACCTCATAGAAAGTCGCTAAATTTTCTCATGAATAAAAACGATTGGGATAAAGTAGCCGAATTAACCCATGAAGTACAAACAAAACTCGGGGATGGACTCAACAGCATGGGCATTCTTCCGTTTACGGTCGTGATGATGATGTATGGTTTGTCAAAAAATAAACCTAAGAAAAGGCCTAAAATTAAAGGTCCTGCGTTCAATATCACGTTAGAAGCACCTGATGAAAGAATCTTAAATGTTTATATCGAAATACTTAATGAAATAATGTTGAAAGATGATGTGTGTAGGACCTTCCAATTTAGTGAATTTGACATGGGCGTTGTTGAAGCCAAAGAAAACCAAGTTATCTTGAAAAACACGTTTCATTACTTCAATAAGTACATTGGAATCATGCCTGGGATGATAAGTCTAACCACGTGTCATAAAGTGCCAATCTCCTTCATTCCTAAAGGTGAATCGCATGCTGCCATGTTTGACAAGAAATTCATGCACGAATTTCCCCTAAAAGCAGTATCATTATTTGCTACCGTCATTTATGTGCTCCCTAACGGCCACTGTGTTTTTGTAGGAGGTTTAACTGCATTCAATAGGGATGATCAACGAGAAAAAGCGATGAACGCATGGCACAAGAAATTAAGAGCCCAAGTTCGCTATGGTGGTGCTCATTATTGGCTTGGCGAATCAATTTCGCAATCGATAGTAGAGGCAGGAGCCTATACTCCAGAGTTTGCCCAATTTTTTAAGGACATGAAAAAGAGTGTTGACCCAAATTTCATTCTCAGCCCTAAAAAGTTCCACATGTATAGTTATGATGACGATATATCAACCCATATAGTAGAGGACGAACCATATAGGTGAAAAAAAATGGTAGAATCAGAAGAAAAATGGAAAGAAAAGTATCAGCATCTAAAAAAATTGGACGATTTAATCCTTCAATGCATAAGTTGCGGAGATTGTAGAGAAACAACCGATTATACTAACGATCCTCAAAAATGGGGGGTTTGCGTGGCAAGAGAGCATACATCGGGTTTTGAGCCTTTTTTTGGTAGGGGCAAGATGCAAATTATCAGATCTTTAGTACAAGGCAAATTAGAATTGAGTAAAGACATGTCCGATGTGATTTTTCAATGTCCTACTTGTAATGCTTGCTCAGAAGCGTGTGCTTACGAAATCCCAACTGTTGCTTATTACGAAGCTTTAAGAGCTGAGTTAGTAGATGCAGGTTATGGATTAGAGGCACACGTGCCGATGAATCAAGCAATGGTAGAGCTTTTAAATCCTTACGGGCGGGACAATAAAGAGAAAAGTAGCTGGTTAGAAAAACTTGATTTCAAGGTGAAAGATGCAAGTAAGGAAAAAGCAGATATTCTTTATTTCGTTGGGTGTACTGCCGCATTAACTCCAGACATTCAAACAGTCGCAGTTAATACCGCCAAAGTTCTAAATAAATTAGGCGTGGATTATGCTGTTTTTGGCGATCGAGAGGTGTGTTGTGGAAGCGTCGCGATGCGAACGGGCGATCGAAAAGCTTTTAACACAGTGTCTGAAAAGAATTACGAAATGTTCAAAAAGATGGAAGTTAAAAAAATCATCACGAGTTGTGCTGGTTGTTATAGAACTTTAAAAGTCGATTATGCTGATATTCTCGAAGATTTAAACATTGAAGTGCTTCACACCGTTGAATTCTTGCTTGAATTATTAAAAGAAAAGAATATCCAATTGAAGAATCTAGGAATTAATACAACGTATCACGATCCTTGCCATACCGGAAGACACGCAGGGCTTTACGAAGAACCGAGAGAACTCTTAAGAAAAATTGCAAATATAACCGAAATGAAGACTATTAAAGAAGCAGCGATGTGTTGTGGAGCGGGAGGAGGTTTGAAAAAGGGATTTCCAGAGTTATCTTTAGAAATGGCAAAAAGCCGAGTACAGGAAGCAGAAGAAACAGGCGCAGAAAACCTTGTAAGCATTTGTCCATTTTGCTATAGGAACCTATCTGACGCAATTAAAGCGTTAGATTCAAATATTAAGATGGTTGATTTATTAGAATTAATATATCAAGCATTAAATTAACTTTTTTTTTATTATTTTTAGATTAATTTATATCATATGATTAAAACGAGGTAAAAACTAATGCCAAGATTAACAGATCCAATAACAATAAGAGACATGGAAGTAAAAAATAGATTGGGTTATCCCCCAATGCTTTCTTTTTCGTCCCTACCAAGTGGAGCGCCCTCTGAAGCGACATACATGATATACGAAGAAAAAGCGCGTGGTGGCATTGGATTATTAACATCTGAAGCAACAGCGGTCGATCCTCATTCCCATTCTGGTGAAGGAGCTCAAGCCTATTTAGGTGTTGACGAAAACATTCCTGCGTATAAAAAAATGGCCGATAAGATCCACAAATATGGAACAAAAATTGGAATGCAACTTGCTGAAAATGGAATCATACACTTTTTAGGGAAAGTACTTGCTGCACAAGGAGAATTGGACGTAATTGGCCCATCACAAGTGGATCCGGTGCATGCAACTTCAGCCTACGATTTAATGATGCCTTCATGGGAAAAAACATTAAAGAAGGATGGATCGATTATTAGAGAAATGACGCTTGAAGAGATTCCGAAGTTTCAAGATCAATTTGCGAAAGGAGCAAAGAGAGCAATTCAAGCAGGATACGATTATGTTGAAATACACTCCGCTCATGGTACGCTACACGCGTCATTTTTGGCTCCCTATTATAACATGAGAACAGACCACTATGGTGGATCGTTAGAAAACAGAACGCGCTTTGTTACTGAAACTATTGAGAAAATAAGAGCAGCCATAGGAGATAAACCTCCGATTTTTGTACGAATTTCAGCAGATGAACTGCTAGATGATGGATATCGAATAGAAGAAGGAAAGAAGATTGCTCAAATCCTTGAAAAATCTGGAGTAGATTGCATAGATGTAAGCATGGGCAATATGATTCGAAGTCCGCAAGGAATTCAAATTCCTTCTTATTTCGATCAAGGGAGTTTCATTCACTTGGCAGAAGCAGTTAAGAAAGTGGTTAATGTTCCAGTTATTGGAGTTGGACGAATAACCGATCTTAAAATGGCCGATGAGTTCATACAGCAAGGTAAGGCTGACATTATTTACATGGGTCGTCAATTAATATGCGACCCTGATACTCCAAATAAGTATTTTAACGGACAACTTGATGACATTAAACAATGTACTGGATGTCTGCAAGGATGTAATCTTCCCCCCCAAACTTGTATATACGATGCCTTTAGTGGGCGACTTTATCAAAAACTCGTACCTTCAACGGAATTAAAGAAAGTCGTAATATTAGGGGCAGGAGTTGCGGGGATGGAAGCTGCTAGAATGTTAAAGTTAAGAGGGCACGAGGTCGATATATACGAGATCTCTAATGAAATAGGCGGATTAATGCCCCTTTTAGCAGCAGAATACAAGAAGGAGGATTTTATGAACATCATTACCTATTTAGAAACCCAATTGAATAAGTTAGACGTGCCAATCCATCTAAACAAGAACTTAACCAAAGAAGAAATTGAAGCGTTAAATCCAGATATAGTGGTGCTTGCGGTCGGCTCGGACGCAAAGGTTCCCATAAATCTAGAAGATAGACCAAATCTCTTGACCCAAGACGAGGCAATTTTAAAAAGTAAACCCATGGGAAAGGATGTCATTGTATGGGGGTTGGACACGTTCTGGAAAGGTGGTGCTGAAACGGCAATTACCCTTATTGAACAAGGATATAATGTGAAAGCTTTGATAGGGTCAGGAGTGCTTGTTGCTGGAGCAGTCATAATGGGGACTGGTAGGAGGTTTTGGATACTTGATTATTTGAAGACACACGACATCCCTATCGTGAAAAAAGCAAAACTCTTAGATGTCACTGAAAATAGCGTGACATTTCTTGACGAAAATAAAAAAGAACATTCAATTGAAGCTAATACATTAGTTTATTGTGGCTCCCGCGTGTCAAGAGCTAAGGCTTTAAAGAAACAACTTTCAGGGATCTCTGCTAAAATCGTAACCCTCGGTGATGCCAAGAGACCTCGCGACATCCAAGAAGCAATGAAAGACGCTCAAACATTTGCGCGAAAATTAAAGTAACTTTTTTATGTAGTTACATTGAATATATAACATTCATAAAATGGATAGAGAAAATGGCTGAAAAAGTAAGGAAATTTCGGATTAATAAGAGAACGCTCATGCGTGACCTCATAAAGCATTACGCAGATACTCTAGGCGACAAAATCTTTATGACGTTCATCAGAGATTTTGATAAGGGAATTGACGAAAAATATTCGTATTTAGACATGCATTCCTACTCCAATCAGTTAGCAAATGGGTTATTAAAATTAGGGATTAAAAAAGGAGATGGAATCGCTCTATTTGAGATGAATTCTCCCGAATATCTGTTTACAGTATTTGCTTCCTACAAATTAGGGACTTACACCGTATTGGTTAATACAGGATTGAAAGGTGGCGGCTTACAATTCATAATGGAGCATTCTGATGCAACCTCAATAATTGTTCATTGGTCCCTTTTAGATAGAGTAATGGAAATCAAGGACCAATTGCCTCAAATTAAACATGTTATAGTTGATATTAATGAAGCGCCAGACGATTTCAAACTCCCTGAGGGTGCTATTTCCCTTCAAGAAGTGATGAAAGCTCCAGATGACGAAATCGATGTGGAAATTAGTCGTGATGATCTTTGTATGTTAATGTATACTGCGGGCACGACAGGGCTTCCCAAAGCAATCATGTTTTGGCAAGGCAAATTGCTCGGTGGACTCAATGTTCAAACCCTCATGAGTTTAGTAAAAATGATGGCGCAACTCGACGACGTTATATTCACTCCCTTACCATTATTTCATTCAAACGCATTATTTCTTTCATCTCACGCAGCCTATATGAATAATACCCCTTTAATTCTTGGAAAACGCTTTAGCGCAAGTAGACATTGGGATATATGTCGAAAATATGGTGTCACGCGGTTTAATACTCTCGGAGCAATGGTGACATTTTTAATGAAGCAACCAGAAAGACCAAACGATAAAGACCATGAAGTCAGAGTAGTTAATACCGCAGCGTGCCCTAAGGAATTATGGGTTGCCTTTCAAGAAAGATTTGGTGTAAAAATCGCAGAAGGCTATGGTGCTACGGATGGTGGTGGTTTCATGCTTACCGCCGGTGGTGCCGATGATGTACCTGTTGGATCTCTTGGCAAACCACTTGCGGGCACGGTCGGAGCAGTGATGGACGATGATGGAAATATCATTGAAGAACCTGGAAAAATTGGGGAATTAGTTTTTCTCGTGAGAGAAAGCGAAAAAGAAAATCGAAAAGTAGGATATTATAAGGACGAAAAGTCAGCAGAAAGCTTAATTCAAGAGGGCGCTGACGGGCAACTTTGGTTCCATTCGGGCGATTTAGTACACAAAGACGCAGATGGTTGGTTCTTTTTCGAAGACCGGAAAAAAGATTCGATACGAAGGCGTGGTGAAAATATTGCGTCTTGGAGTGTTGAAAATATAATCAATCAACATGAAAAAACTCTCGAAGTAGCAGCATACGGGATTAAAACAGAATTGGGAGAAGACGAGGTTATGGTTGCCGTGGTTGTAAAGCCAGGCGAATCACTTACGCCAGAAGAACTATTAGACTACTGTAAAGGAAAAATGGCTGATTTTATGGTTCCAAGGTATGTCAGGTTTATGGAAGATCTTCCTAAAAGTAAAGTACACCGAATTTTAAAAAGGGAACTAAAAGAGGAGGGAATCACGGCAGATACATATGATAAAGAAGCTGCCTGATTTAAACCATAATTTTTAATTTCTATTTTTTTATTTTATCTTCCAATGTATTCAGGATCGCGCTTCTTTATGAACGATTTCATGCCTTCTCCAAAATCTTTGGTCCTGATATTTTTTACATAGAGCTTGAATTCGTGCTGCAAGCTAGGGAATAATTCGTTATGTTCGGAAAAATTTAACATGTTCTTATCATAGCCAAGGCACTTCGTGGGCAACTTGGCTATATGCTGAACATATTCTGCTGCTTTTTCTTTAAACTCATCTGCGGGATACACATAGTTCACCAATCCTATTTCGAGAGCTTCATTTGCGTCTAGATGTCGACCTGAAAAGATAATCTCTGTAGCTCGTCCAAAACCCACGATTCGCGGAAGAAAATAACTCGCCCCACACAAAACACAATGAGCTCGATTACTTCGATGGTCTCCTATTTTTGAATTTTCTGATGCTAACCTGATATCACACGCTAAAGCAAGTTCAAATCCCGCTCCTAAACAAAATCCGTGTAGTAAAGCAATTATTGGCTTTGGAACCTTGCGAATCAAGCTTAGCATTCTTTGATGTGGTATTTGAGATCCATCCTCTAAAGGCTCGAATTTTACGCCTTCAGGCCCCATGCTCTTCAAGTCATCGCCAGAAGAAAAACAGCTCCCGTTCCCTTCAATGGTAATTGCTCTGACATCTTTATTTCTTCCTATATTTTCGAGAATATCCACGATTTCCATTATTAAAGGATAATTTAAAGCGTTTAATTTATCCGGACGATTTAAAGTAATCGCTCCGATACCCAAATCCTCGTTAAAATCATATATAATATATTCGTACTTTCCTGAAATGACAATTCATCTCTATTTTAAAATATTTTATTAAGGTCAAGTGAAGTTCAAATATAAAATTATCTAATAACACTCAACAAAAACAATGAGATTTAATTAAAGAATAAAAAAAAAGATGTTCGGTTAAAATATAATTCTAACCGAATTCGCCCATCTATTAAACTCTGAATGCCTTCCTTACCATATTTCAAATTTCTCGTTGAGCTTAAGACCGTAATCCAAAGCTCCAAATACTATTGCGTAAGGGATAGAAAGATCCCAAATACTTGTTATAATGTTGATCCAAATGATTAATAACAACCATGCTTCCAACCCTGCTCTCCCAAAAAATGCAATGTATACAACGATATTAAATATAATCATTACAATATCCCTTACAACTATTCCTAACACTCCACTAACGATAAAGTTCTTGGGTTTTTTTAACTTCTGGCTTCCATTTTCTTTTTTATACAATCTTAGCACTACTATAGGGATAATCATTAATGGTAAAGTTGCAGCAAATTTCATTGCTGGAGCGATTACCGGAATTGAAGTATCAAATGGAATTAAAGTTATAAATCCAACAGTACAACTTAATAAACCCGCTATAGGACCAAAAAGCATGAAACATGTCATCCATATAATTGAAATAGGATCAAATAAGGCTAATCCTTCCGGGACTCTCGTTAAATCTATTAATGGTTTAAGAGCAGGATATGCAACAGCACTAAGTGCTCCAAAGATAGCCGCTCCCGCTAATTGTAATGTTAATTTTGTTCTAGGAGAAATTTTTGCCTCTTTTTCGTCAGCTCTTTTTTCTAACGAGTTCTCTCTATTTTTAACAGATTTAGATTCTAAAGTCATTTTACTCATGTGTTTTTTTCTAATATGTATTTTATTATGAAAAAGAAATTC
>JAEORV010000307.1 GCA_016840695.1 Promethearchaeota archaeon | reverse complement strand
AAAAAATGTCATTAAATATACAAAAATTAAATGATATCGTTGATAAAGACAGTATTATTGCTGATGCAGAACGATTAGATAATGTTTATTGTACACCTATTCTAGATGGTAATTCAATTACTCCTAAGGCTGCATTTTTACCGAAGGATACTGAACAAATCAAAAGCTTGTTGAATTACTTCAAAACAGTTAAGGACATCAATGTTGTAGTATTAAGCAGTACAACATCACCCAAGTTTTTAAACGATACAACTAGCCTTGAAAATACGGTTATCATTGATTTACACAAAATGAAAGATATCATATATATTGATAAAAGAAATCGAGTCTGTGTAGTAGAACCCGGTGTTACATGGGCAGAGTTAATCCCAAGGCTAAAGGAACAAGGAATGCGTCCATTAGCCCCTCTTCTACCAAGACCGGGAAAATCTGCTCTTGCATCTGCTTTAGATCGCGAACCTCATTTAATCCCAAAGAAGCAATACGACATCTCAGATCCATTACTATGCATGGAAGTTGTATTTGGAAACGGAGAAATGTTTAGAACAGGGGAAGCCGCGGGACCACAATCTTTAGAAACAAATAGAAAGTTTGGTGCTGCGTTAACAAATCCGATTGGTCCAGGTCAAACAGATATTTTTAGAATAATTCAAGGAGCAAAAGGTTCTTATGGCATAGTATCGTGGATCTCAATGCAATGCGATGAAATTCCGGAGATAAGGATCGTAAATTTTATCGAATCGGATATCATTAAGCCACTCACGGAATTTCTATACGCTGCATTACGAAAACGATGGATTGACGAAGCTTTTATTATTAACGATTCACTATTCAAGGCTATTTTTCCTGCGGCGAGTGGAGCTATAAAGAAATATATATTAATATATGCAATAAATGGCTACGCAGATTTCTTTCCAGACGATAAAATCAGTTATCAATTTGAAAGTTGCAATGAAATTCTTGAGAATATTGGCATTGAAGCAAATGATAGCGTTGCAGGTATAACGCAAAAAGACATTGAACCCATTCTTGATGGAAACACGGTTGAACCACATCCAAAATTCTCAGAGAAGGTAATTGCTATAGAGGTTTTTTACAATACAACGCTTGATAGACTACAAGAACATCTTTCTAGTGTTGAAGAAATCTTGAAAAAACAAGGATTTCCATTAGAGAGAACAAATATTTATCTACAACCGGTCATTCAGGCTCGATCCGTTAATGTAGAGTTTTCCTTGTTAGCAGATAGACCCGATTCGGGAAATCAAGAGTTTTCGATAGAAAAAGTCAAGGTAATCTGTAAAGAAATCGCGCAAAATGTCGCTTCCAAAGGAGGGTTCTTCTCTCGATCATATAAACTCATTAACGATATTGCTTTTTCAAGAGACGACGCTCTTACGGATGGATTAAAAAAATTGAAGAGGATCTTCGATCCTGATAATATACTCAATAAAGGACAACTAATATTTAAGGAGGGGTAGAAAAATGTCAAAAGGCAAAGAATTGTTAAAAAAGCACGAAGACGACATGTGGAGATGCTCTAGATGTAGTCTATGTAAGTTTCCACCTCTCGCCCAGATTAAATCCGCTAAGTTTTATTCCTCTTGTTGTTCTATCGATTATGGAAATTTTCATCCTTGGTCTGGTGGAGGAAAACTCGTAATGGGATTCTCGCTCTTGTTGGATAGAGTTAAAGACATTTCAGAGAATATGAGAGATGCCATTTTACAATGCACCATGTGTGGAGCTTGCGACGTGAGTTGTAAGTATTCGACTAATATTGAACTCGAAGAAGCGATATTTGATCTTCGCCAATACATGGTAGAAACAATAGGACCGCATCCAGTTCATAAAAAATATGCTGATGCGGCCGAAGAATTTCACAACCCTTATGGTGAACCTCACGAAAAAAGGCAAGAATGGATAAATAACACTAGCGCTAAATCTAATCCAGAAGCAAAAACAATGTTTTTTACTGGTTGTACGGCAGCTTATAGACAGCAAGATATGGTGAAAGCAAGTGTTGAAATTTTAAACATATTAGGTTTTAAATTCCAACTCTCAAAAGATGAACATTGTTGTGGTTCTCCCATATATAGGACGGGACAAGTAGAAACTGCAAAGAAGTACTTTAATCACGCGATCGAATTGTTTAATGATGCAGGCATTGAGGAGGTTATTACTGCGTGTCCGGGTTGTTATGCCATGTTTGTAGCAGAATATCCCAAATACTTAGACGAGGAGCACTTGAAAATGTGGGAATCTATCACATTCGTTCACATGACGAAAGTTATTGAACAGGGGATAAGGCAAAAGAAAATTCAATTTAAAAAGTTAGAAAAGAATCCAATTGTTACCTATCACGATCCTTGTCATTTAGGTCGTGGTGCAGAACCATGGGTACCAGAATGGAAAGGGACCAAAAAAAAGGTCTATAATCAAATAACAATTTTCGATCCACCAAAAGAATACAGGCGAGGTGGAAAAGGCGTGTATGATCTACCTAGGTTTATTCTTGATAAGATGAAAACAGCATTAGATTTTGTTGAAATGTTTCGAATAAAAGAATATGCGTATTGTTGTGGTTCGGGAGGAGGTGTCAAGGCAGCGTATCCTGAAATGGCTTTACAAACGGTAGATAATCGCTTGGAAGAAGCAGATCATGTTTTAGAAGAGGCACTAGAAGGAAAGAATTTAGAAAAAATTCTTGTAAGTGCTTGCCCTTTCTGTAAGACTAATTTCGAAAATGGTCTTGAAGCATCTGGAAGGAATATAAAATATAAGGATATTAACCAATTAGTACTGGAGATGATGGAAAAATGAGCAGAGTAAAAAAAGACGATGTTATTTCCGCAATGGTAGGAATTCTCGGTAAGAAATATGTGAATGGAGATCTTTTCTTAACAGATAATTACGCATACAATTGGAATGCTGATAATTTGACGGGGGGTGAATCTAAATTCGTATATAGACCTCTTTGCGTTGTTTTACCATCAAACACGGAAGAAATCGTTAAAATTGTTAAATATTGCAACGAAAAAGGAGTGCAATTCAAGGCACAAAGCACTGGATGGGGAGTTCATAACTCTGTTGGGAAAGAAGATGGCGTCATTATTCTCGATTGTAGGAGAATGGATAAAATATTAAGCATCGACACAAAAAATATGATTGCAGTTGTTGAACCGTATATCAGTGGAGCGATGCTTCAAGTCGAACTCTTTAAACACGGATTAAACTGTCACATTCAAGGTTGTGGATCAAATGGATCTCAATTAGTCACGGTTACAAGCATGGTCGGGCAAGGGTGGACCGGGATTTCTACGGGTTTTTCCAATAGGAATATTGTTGGAGCTGAATGGGTAATGCCAGAAGGTAAAGTCTGTAAAATGGGCTCGTGGGGCTCGTTTCCATCTGCAGGTTCCATAGACGAAAAAATTGATGCTTCACAATGGTTTTTGGCTGATGGTCCTGGACCTAGCATTAGAGGAGTTTATAGGGGTTATTTTGGCGCTTTTGGTGGATTAGGTGTATTCACAAAAGCAGCTATCAAACTATATGATTGGACGGGCCCAAACAAGTTAGAGTTTCAAGGAACTTCTCCAAATTATGCAACCATAAAATATAGAATGCCAAAAAACTCAAATATTTATCACATTATCTGGGAAGATTGGAATGATTTCAAGGAGGCAGGATATTTACTCGCGCATTCGGAAATATGCTGGGCTCTATGCCGTATTCAAGGATTTGACATGGCATTAGCAGCAGCACCTAGTAACACTGCAATGTATACCGAAAAATTATTCCAAGAATTGGCATCAAGAGGCGGTCACGAACTCATGGTGACTA
>JAEORV010000306.1 GCA_016840695.1 Promethearchaeota archaeon | reverse complement strand
TATGACAAGACCGGAATCCCACTTCTTTTGAACACATCTTTTAATGGCAAGGGAGAACCTGTTGTAGAAACCCCATATGATGCTATCAATAGTTTTTACCGGAATAATATCCATATTCTCGTCGTAAATAACATCGTAATTCAGAGGAGATAGTTTCTATTTTAATATATAAAGGAAAAAAATTTAAGATGAGAAAAATTTTATTCCTTTTATTATTAATCCCAACTCTGTCTTTTGCACAAAGGGAAAAAGTAAGGATTGATGCAGGAATATACACAGTGATGTATTCAGAGGTTTTACAGCAACCACTTTCAGTGCAATACAAAGTACTTTGTCCTGATGGAAGCGCATCCAGAAAAGGCATGGACTTTTATAAGAATGACTCAATTATCACCTCTGACAATGCAGACTATAAATCCAATGTTTGGGATAAAGGACATATGGCCCCGGCTGCAGATTTTAATTGTACTAAAGAAATGTTGAGACAAACATTTTCATATTTAAATTGTGCTCTACAACACCAAGATCTGAATAGGGGACTTTGGAGACTATTAGAGGCTTATGAAAGAGACCTTGCAAACGAGGGAGAAGTTTTTGTAACCATTAAAGTACACTATGAAAATGCAGAGGTTTTACCAACAGGAGCAACGGTTCCGTCCGGGTTTACAAAGAAAATTTTTTATAATGGGGAACTTTTGGAGTGTTATTATTTTCCAAATTCCAAACCTGATAAAAAATCATTCAAAGATTATAAGCTTTCGTCCTGCGAATAATTAGGAAAAGCTGAAATATTAAAGCAAGTTTGTTCTATAAAAACAAACTTGCTTTTTTATGGAGGAAACTTTAATCTGTGATAGACTTGTTCAATTAATAGATCCAGTTAAATTTAGATCCGGGTGTTTAGAATATGGAGCATCAGATGATTATTCTTTTGAAAACCATCTTTTTGAATATGAGAACAGAAACTGGAAGGTCCTTTGTTTGCAACCGGACGAAAATAAATTCAACAACTTAAGGATTTATAGAAGACTGGCAAAACTTATTGATTGTGAAAGGGAAGATGGAATTACCATTGATGGATTTATAAAAAGGACCAATGTCCAAGAGATAAAAATACTCCTTATAAAAAACACAAAATATCCATCGAGGGTACTGTCTGGATTTGATCTCTCGAAATATAATACTGAAATAGTTTGTGTACAGCACCCTCATTATTCTGAGAAAAGGTCTGTAGAGAATATTCTTAAAAACAATGGATTTGAACATTTTGAGCGTGTTGCTGTTTCTGATGTCTATGTTAAACCGGGTGAAATGTTTTCCGGGGAGCTAAAAGAGAAATCACCTAATGAAAATTTATTTGAAGTTTGATCCAAAAAAGGAAACCTACAAAAACCCAAAGAGTAAGAAACAAATATAAAAGTTAGTTAATGAAAACATTTTACAAGCCTTCTGAAGCTATTGATTGGTCTAAAAAGAGACTTCACGACTTTGGATGCGTAGTAAAAACTGAAAGGTGGCAGGGTATTGAATCCCCAGATGACATGTGGGAGCTAATGAATCATTCTTTCCAGATGTTTATACCAAAATCCTTAGAAGAGCTTGTAAGTGAAGTTAGACCAAACCTCCCTTGGGCTGATGATCATTTTGAAGAAAGGATTGGAGGATTACCACTTAACCCACCACCTTCCAATGAATGGTGGCCTTTTAACCAAAACAAGAATAGCGAGTTCAAGAAGGAAGAGCAGTTCTCGCATACTTATCCGGAAAGAATTTGGCCTAAAAAAGCACCAATAAACAATTCTACGGGTAACCTCACTAAAAAAATCCTGAAGGGTATAAGATATGAATATGGGGATTTTAGCGATGTCCTGGATCTTTTGGAAAGGGAACCTTTTACAAGACAAGCCTTTCTACCTATTTGGTTTCCAGAGGATACGGGGGCTCACCACAAGGAAAGAGTCCCATGTACTATTGGATACCATTTCATGCGGAGAGGAGATTTCCTTCACGTGTCTTATTTTATAAGATCCTGCGACATAATGAGACACTTTAGAGACGACATTTACCTTGCTTGTAGAAAAGTTTTTTGGGTTATAGAGGAAATGAAAAAGAGAGATAAATCATGGGAAAATGTAGTCCCTGGATATTACGCTATGCATATCGTCTCACTCCATTGCTTCAATAGTCAGAAGCAAATATTAAAGCAAAAGAATATTTAGATGGGGCAAGAAGAAGTAAAAATAGCGGTAGTTTCCATGTATGACGACAATTACAAAGACATGGCTACTATCACTATCAAGGAAAACTTCCGAATGTATTGCTCTGTGCATGGATATGAGCTAGTAGATTTTAAGATAGATGGAGATTTTTTAGAAGGTAGACATGCACAATGGGGAAAGATTAAACTACTAAAGGAGCTCATTGAAAAAAATACGGCAGATTGGTTTTTCTTCATAGATTGTGATTGTTTAATAATGAATCCCACAATTAAGCTTGAATCTTTTCTAAAGGAAGATAAGTTTGTAATATTTCCTAAGGGAGGAGGAGCACCAGACAAGCCTCTAAGCAATAGTTCCTTCGATGATAATATCATGAGCTCACAAATTCTAATCAAGAACTGCCAAGAATCATTAGAATTTCTTGATGAAATATGGAATTCTCCAGATTGGCCCGAGGATATGGATATCAACGAGTTCGACCACGAGATGAGACAAATAAGAATCTCGTCACAAAAAGATAGATGGAGGGATGGAATATTGTTGATAGAGGAAAAACTTTTAAATAGATTTTGGCCAGCTAAGAATCCTTTTATGGTGGATACATTTCCACACATGAATAAAAATCTTTGGGATCCTGGAGATTTTATAGTTCACGTTACATCCTACTCGAAAAACGAGAGAATTGAAATTTTAAACCTCCTCTCTCAATTTGCTGGGGGAAAGCTAGGGAAGTGGGAAAGGAAGGAAAACAAAGTGTTCTACAAACCCTTGGTTGAATCGATAGGTAAAATAAGGATTTGCCTTTTTAAAAGAGGGAAAGAAAGAATACACTGGAATCTAGAAGATCCAAACAGAAACCTAATTTATTGGATATCCACGGATGATTTTGAATCGGGAGATATAATTAGGGTTTATGACCACACTAATTCAGAAATAGCCCTACACTTAATAAAATGAGAAGATCTTACGTTTCGATAACAACTGAAAATTACCACTATCTCATTTTGTGGCTAATAAAAAGCTTAAGGAAGTATTCTGAATATGATATCAACATCTTCTGTATAAACTACTTCCCAAGTGATTCTGGGCTGGAAATGCCAGATGGAGTAAATTTCCATAGAATAGATTACGAGCTATTCGACAAAGACCAAGATTTCCAAAGTGTGGAGGGCGGAAATTTCTATGTGAATCGCAGGAATCCTCGGAGCTTCCAGGTTATGACTAGAAAGAGCGAAGCATGCTTGAAAGTTATTGATATGGGCTATGACGAGGCATGCTATATCGATGGTGATAGTATTGCTTGCCCAAATATAGATGAGATTTTTGATCATGCAGGGTCAATCAAAACTACCCCGCTTGCAACAAAGGGCCCACACGAATTTGTAATGGTTCCAGACGACCAAGGTGTAATGAGGGGTAATCCATTTGAAGGATGTTGGCCAGAGTGCGATCTTACAAAAACTCTGGAATGGCCTTTAATGCAATTCCTCCAGGTTTCTAAAGAGCAAAGAGACGAGTATCGAACGGGAAATCTATTTATTTTTAATAAGGAATGTAGGGGATTCTTTGTTATACTCGAAGAATTTTTGAATGTAATGTGGAAGGTTGTTGATGTTTATTACTATTCACCATTCCAAGAC
>JAEORV010000305.1 GCA_016840695.1 Promethearchaeota archaeon | reverse complement strand
CAGTTAACAGAAACTTATATGATCGTGGTAAGTTTACTTCATATGTCCTGCAGAAATCAAGAATAATTTCTGCTGTGGAAGAATAATCGTCAGATATCATGCTTATCGAATTTGCTTCGCTTTCAATACCAATTTTTTGTAGCATGAAATGATGATCTATAAACACGACAGGGATGTTAGAAGGAAGGATGTGTTTAATCGCAGTTTGATTCAAATTATTTGTATCTAAAACAATTACAGTAGAAATCATCGAAAAATCAATCTGTTTTTCATAATGGAGATCTAATTCTGGAAATTTTCTTATTAGTTTATCCATTACTTCTTTTGCATGTTTAGATAACTCAGAAAAATATATACATGCCTCTTGTTCTTTAATTAAATGATTAATACAATATTTTAAATTAAAACACGAAGCAAGTCCATCAATATCCACGAGATTGTGCGTGGTTATTAATATTATACCACCTATGTTTTTTAAAAATGATAAAAAACCTTCAAATTTTGATATTAACATACATTTCTTATTTTGGTTGAAGGTCAGCTTGAAGAGATTTTCTCATGTTTTCAAGAGTTTGAATACTTCTCTCTTCTTTTTGTTTTACTGTTTTTAATCGCATTTCAGTTGATACTTTTAGACTTTTTTTCTCGTCTAATAACTTGTCTCTCTCGCTTTTAACCATAATGCCACCTATTGATTTATAGACAACAGCATCAGGACCGACTTTTTCTAATTCTTCAATTGCTAAATCGGTTTCTCTTCTTTGGTTTTCTAAAAAATCATGCGTATTGCGTAAATTTTGTAATTGTATCTGTAGATTCTGCAAATCCATTATTTTTTTCTTAACATCTTCCGGTAAATTATCTAGATTTGTTCCCATAAATATCTCACTTTTCAAATTTTATTATAATTTTAAAATATAACAAGAAATAAATTTTTAATGATTACTTAGTTTTAATGTTGATTCGACAATTTTTCCTAAACTTATTATATCACTAATAGAAGCTCTAAAAGCTGTAATATCAGTACTTTCAATTTTAAATAACAATGTTTCGTTGCTTTTCTCCATTGTTACTTTCGATCTTTTTGTTTGTAGTTTTTTCATTTCCGGTAAAAAGGAGTTGTAAGCCATATCCCGTAATTGAGAATCGCTAAAGTTAAGATGTACAGATGATTTTATCGAAAAAATGTTATTAGTAGTCATTCTTATTCGGTAACTTCTAATTCTCTCTGCTTGCGTTTGGCGATTCGGAACGATTCTGCGCCTCGAGGAGTTTCGATGTAATATGCTCCGCCAGTAAATTTTGCGTTACATTTTCGACAGTGCCATATTCCCGTGGAAATTCTATTTAAATGCCCTTTTGATTCACAGCGAGGACATTTAATGTCGCCTTTCATCTTCTCAACTACTAATCGATATTTCTTCCGAACATTTGAACCGTAGCGAGCACCAAAAGAACCATCAACAGATACTTTTTTCTTTTTTCCCATCTCATTTTCCAAAAGTATTCTTTAACTTGATTTTATTAATGGTCGAGACTAAATTAATTTTACGAAAAACTTGAGTAAATTAGGAATTATTAAATAAAAAAAGTAAAAAATTGAAAATAAGTTATTTTTCAACAAGATATTGCCATAAATCGAAATCTTTTCTTAATTGCTTTCCAATTTCCATTGATTTGTTGGCTAACATCTTTACCTCGTCTACAGAAAACGTAGCAGCACCACTTTTTTGGATGGAGGTTATTTTTTCTTCGGTTACCGAAATTGATATTCTACCATCGGATACCAGTTCTTCTGATAAATTGGGATCTAAGAAGATGATGTCATCTATTTTCCCATAAGTCAACACAAATGGCAATTCATTTACAATATCTTTCCCGTTAAGATATTTACCCGTCCATTCTAAGTTGTTATCATCATTCAATTTTCCTTCTGGTAAGTGAGAAGTAATTAATGTGGTTAGTGCACTTACACCTCCACAATCAATTAAATTTCCCCCATGATTTATCACATACATGTCTACAAAGAGGATATACACTGCTTCTTTTTCCTTAATGCATAGTTTCTTTGTTTGCACGCAATCTGCATGACGAATTCCACGATCTACAACACGTGCTAATTCAATGGATTGTTCGTTTGGAGGGCCTCTTTCAAAAAGCGGAGAAGCTAATGGTAATAACTCTGCCATTACCGTACATACACCTTCATCTGGAAGGTCTGGAAATGGCGTGCCAACTTCATATTTCAAGCCAGTAATAATTCTGGTATCACCTAAAGTCACATCTGCAGAACCTTCGGCTGATTCTATGGTATTAGCATTAATATTATACTTTCGATAATCCCATAAACCCCTACCATCAAGTCGTTCTTCTTTTTTCAAATTATCCGCGATATATTTGCGTTCGATTGAAGAGATCACTCGCTTAATATTCATCATTTTCATTCCTCGCCTCCATCAGTTTTGGATTCTTGCTGTTTTAGCGTTTCTTCTTGAATTGCTATGTACTTGCTCTTTAAAGCAGTCAATTGCTTTTCATATATTTCTTTCAATGCCTCAACAGCTGAATCCATGCTTGTATTCATCTCCTCAAGTGTCATATCTCCATCAAACTGTAATAGCGAAAGTTCATCGTTGTACCAAGTAATAGCACATGGTAAATCTGCTTCACCAGCCTTGTCCTCGATTCCAGAAAGATCTATGACTAATTCTCCATCAATTTTTCCAACTGCTAGGCTTGTTACGAGACTTTTCATCGGAATACCTGCATCAGCTAAGGCTAAAGCGGCTACGGTAGTACTAGCACATCTAGTTCCACCATCTGCATCAATAACTTCAATGAAAACTTCAAAACTCGTTCCAGGATATAGTTCTAAGAATAATACTGGCTCTAAACAATCACCAATGACCATTGATATTTCCTTTTCTCGTCGTCCAGGTGCAGGACGTTTTCTTTCAAAGACGGAAAAAGTAGTCATCCGATAGAAAACCCTTAAGATCCCTCGATCCGGTTTTGCTAGGTGATGGGGGTGTACTTCCCTTGGACCATACACAGCGGCAAAGACTTTATTATTGCCCCATTCTAAATAGGCAGATCCATCGGCATTGTTAATTACACCAACTTCCATTTTAATTGGTCTTAATTCCGTTTTATCTCGACCGTCTAATCGTTTACCATCTTCCCGAAATAATTTTTCGGGATACTCATCTTTTATTACTAACGGCATTTATTTTAAACCTCTTTTTTTAATTTCATTTTCTAAAAATTCTTGTATTCTGTCTGTTAATCCTACAGTATGTGCTTCATTAGCGATCTTATTAATTGCTTCTATGAGCAATCGTTCTGATGCGATATTTTCGCCTTTTAGCCAAATTCGGCCATTTTGCGTGACAAATATGGTGCATCCTGTCATTTTTTTAAGCATCTTTATCATCGATCCACTACGACCTATAACTCTTGGAATTGAATGAGGACCTATAGAAATTACTGAGCCTCCTATTTTTTTCCCCAAGTATTTACCAACAATGGTTAACTCTGGGCTATTCAAGCGATCTGCTGAGAGAACCTTTACTATTAGAACATCTCCAATATCAAATCTAGCTGTAGACATCTCATCATAACTATTTCTATCACCTTGTCTACTGCGTCCTCGTCCCATTCTTCCTTTATCTTTTTTTATAGTATTTTTTGGCTTTAGCATGCCTAAATCTTTGGCATTTATATCTAACTTATATTTAACGGGATTTTTATCTACAACTACTCCTAAGATTTTATCTCCCGCTCTAGGAGTGTAAAAGCCTCTAAGAGGGATTACATTCATGTAATTTTTTCTAACTTGCTTTAATCCTATTGATAAGGAAATA
>JAEORV010000304.1 GCA_016840695.1 Promethearchaeota archaeon | reverse complement strand
TTTTGAAACATGAAAAATGCAAATGCAATCCACATGTTTGTATTGAATAACATTCCCCACCAATAAACCATTAGAATATTTCCATAGATCCACCATTCTTGATAATCATTCTTAATATTTTTTAATATCAAAAAAAACATTAAAAATGTAATAAGCAAATGAATTGTGAAGCTAATATATAATGGTAATAACATCCACGCAGAAAGAAAATAGAAATAATTGAGGTAGAAAAAACCAGCTTGGTAGATTTCTCCTCCTGTCCAAAAAGCGTTAACCTCCCTATAATAATAGCGAAAATCGTGACCAAAAGGTATGCCATTATATAATCTCACGACACTTGTTATAATGCCAATTATGAAAGTGATTATCATGCCTCCTAAGAGAATTAACAAGACTTTTTTGCTCAGATATCCTTGAATCTTCTTGTTTGAGGGTTTACTTGATTGAATATCGTGATTACTCATTGTATTTTTAGAATTTTCTTTTGTACATTAATTTTTTGAAATATAATTAACATTAATTCTTTCTATCATATAAAGAATTATCGCTCTTAATCGCCTTCCAAGTCAAAATCCTCGAGTTTATATACTTTAGGTACTCCATATTCTTCAAAACCGAGATCTCTAATAAAGGAAGTAGATGCTATATTATCTTTATACACTTCACATCTTAGTTCTTCTACTCCTACTTTTTTGAAATAATCCCAGCTTGCCATGCCTAATACAGTACCTAAGCCCTTTCGTTGAAATCTTGGCAAAATCCCGAGTCCAGCAATTACTCCGTATTGATTATTTTCCCCTTCATAATCTAAAATAACAAATCCGGCATCTACGCCATGAACTTTTGCTATTAAGAAAACAGTATCTGGATCGTCATAAATGGTTTTAAGAGATTTAAATGTAATTGGACGAAACGGAGTATTTGAAGTGAGCCAGCTTCTATTATAAACCTCCTTTACGTTTTCTAGATCATCTGCGTTTCCTTCTCTAATCTTTGCGCGGATTATTTTTTTTCCAATAGTTTCTTTTAAGGAATTTTCAAATTCTTGAGTAATTTTTTCAACAGGTAATCGCATTTGGATATACACTAATCCTTTTTCATAAAAGTCCTCTCCAAGCCCTTCTTTTTTTCCACGATCTGCTTGAAGCGATAGAAGATAAGCCCTTATTCTCTTTCTTTTTAAGGTGAATTTAGTCTCCGGCATGAGGAATGAATTTCAAGTTGTTATTAAGGAATTAAATTCAAGTTTTCACGCAATTTATTCTCATTTGCGATGTTAATAAGGTTTTGATTTCTTAAAATAGATATTCCCATTTGAATCTTTTTCTTTAAATTAGGATCTTTAATCAAATTTTTATTGTCGCAAGAAAACTCGAAATTTGACCTTACGACCATGTCATCTTCAATTATATTAAGTAATTTTTTTTTTAAATCAATGAAAACATTTGAAATGTCTTCATACAAGCTATTTACCTCTCCGATATATCCTGGAAAGACGATGTTCATTCTTTCTTCCATCATGTCTTCGTCTTCTAAAAACATGGCATAAACTGGCATGTAAACCCATTGAATAGGTCGGGAAAACAATTCCGCCTCTTGATCATCTAAACACCATCTTTTTAAATTTTCTGCTTCTTGCAAGCAAAGGACGCTTTTATTTTGAATAACTTCCTTGATGGTATCGTATAATTCTTCCATTTGCTTTCGGTATTCCTCTAGATTTGAAATTTCATTATCTTTTTGTTCTTCAAACGAAGATAATTGTTTATTTCTATCTTGAAGTTGTATTTGTAAATCTGCTTCGTGCTTTTTTAAACTTTGTGAAGCTTCAAAGTCAATTTTAGTACTTCTCTTCTGTAATTCCTCGAACTTTGCATAGAGCTCCTCTAGTGATTGTAAAAAATGCTCTCCTTGCTCTTTTAAATATTGAAAATGGTTATTTATGGTAGGAATTACATCTTTGAATACTTTTGACTTTAAGGTATCACTCCGGGTATAAAACTTATTTCGCTTCATCATTTCTTCTAGGTTTCTTTCGCTTGTTAAAAACAATGTACACATATTCTCTATTACTTTCTTTTTCTCTTCCACTTTCCAGTTTTCAATTTTATCGCTTTCAACATCCTTTTGTTGTTCAACTTGAGTATTATCGATTGAACGAGCCGCTTTTTTTATTTGAGAAGAATATCGTGTCTTAATATCTGACATTTGCACATTTAAATCAATAAGCTTCTTTTCAACAATCTTTCCAATTAAATCAATTTGAGTCCTCCATCTATACGAGTTTCCTTTCATCATATCTATTGTATCTCGAAATTGCTGAGAGATATCTAATGCTCTATCAGTTGATAATTTTGTTTCTAATGGCATGTAATCTGTAATTGATTGATATTGTGCGTAAGGAATTAAAATTTTTAACGCTTGAAGGGTTTCGGGATTAATCAATCCTTCAATTACTAATTTTTGATATTCTGAATCTTCTCCTTGACCTATTTCTTGGGCAGCAGTGTCTTTATATGTTAAAATATCTAAGATTCTATTTAACTGGTCAATTTCACCTATATTATCAATATTTCTAAGAACATGACCTATTAATGGTTGCCTCGGAGGATTTGAAAATTTTCCCTGGTTTGAGAAAATCATTAAACCATCAAGAAAAATGTGTGTCGAAATAATCCCCGGAATGCTCAAGAATGGCCAAAGAAGTCTTGAAAAAGATATGATTTTTTCTCCAGGTTTAATATCTTCTGTTAAAAGATGAAACGCAATGGTTAATTCATCATTTTCTCCAATTGGGGGCAATTGGGAACTTTTTCTCAGAAATAAAGGGAAGAGGTTTTGATTACCGTGAATTGACATTTTATATGCCTTATAATTATATAATTTTATTTTATACTTTAATTGAAAGACTCCAAGTATAAATTTTTAATTATAGTGATTATATCAAAAAAGAGTAAAAAAAATTATGCTTAATCCTTTACTTCAATTGTTCTACATTATTAGCAATAACAATAAGTAATAATGATAAGATAATTAATAATGGAGGAATTGTAGCTCGCATGTGAGGTAATTCAAAAGATTCAAATATTCCTTGAAGCAATCTTCCCGCAAAATAGAATATAAAACCTACAGCATTTAGAGCGTAAGATTTTCTTAACACGCCAAATGTTTTCCATGCAAGATATATGAAAATGACTGGAATTAAAAAGACCAAAAGCGGTAAGGCAACTAAATTCAACATGAATCTTCCAATAGGATATTTCGCATTATTAATTATCGGTCCCTCAATGGGTACAGCACCACCAAAATAGATATCATTAATATCCGGATCCATTAACACGGCATCTGGTAAGGATAACGCAAGAATTCCGATTATTACTGGAATTATCAATAAAATCAATTGGCATGCATGTCGAACATTATCGCTATTAAACACCTTAATTACTTTTTCCTTTAGTCCTCCAGTTAAATCAAATTTTCTATCAGAATCCACGGGAGTTGGCAGTAAAAGTATACCTAAAACACCAACTATACATGTAATTCCCATCCACGTAAAGAACGTCGCAAGGCGATAGGAAATCATCCTCAAGGTTCCTATATTTATAAGTTCTGCTTGAGATGGACTGGTACTCTGCATTTCTGGAATGAAGAAGTAATACGAGATAAAAAAGACTCTTCCTATAGCTAACATGATGGGTAAAATTGCGAAAAATAGCCAATATATTTTTTTTGATGTTCTGAATTTCATTAGACCAAAAAAAGCAAATAAAAGAACATAATATCCGATAACTGTAAAATAGAGACCTAACTCTACAGCACTCCACACATCCATGAATTGGAAGTAATCTTGTAAAAGCATTTTTT
>JAEORV010000303.1 GCA_016840695.1 Promethearchaeota archaeon | reverse complement strand
GAGGAATAGAGACACCAGGAATGAATTTTCCAGGTTCAATATTTTTTATATATCTCTTTAAAAGTTTCTCAGCGGCTTCGTGACTAAGTTCTATGTTGTATAAATCACCAAATCCTGAAATTGATGTTGCAGATATAAGTTGTGGATATTTTGAAGCATAAGCAAATATTGGTTTCTTTGAATCCCAACCATGGATATATGTTGCATCAAATGTTGTTAATCCAATTCCCGTGCCATATTCTCCATAAAGAATGTAGTCTCTTATAGATTCTATTTCACCTTTAAGGACGGGAATTAAGGATTTTCCATCTTCCATCGCTTTATCATCTCTGTTTGCTCCCAATGCTTCTAAAATTGTTGCTCTAAGATCTACTATCGTGGAAAAGGTAGTAGAGATTCTCTGATTTCCTTCTATTTCAGGATGATAAATGATGAGAGGAATATTACTCGCATCCTCAAAAATTGGGTGATGTTTCGCAAATTGTTTTATTTTTTTCTCAGGTTCAGCTAAAGAGTGCCCATGATCTGCTGCTAAAATGACCATGGTATTTTCCCAAAGATTATATTGATCCATTTTTTCCCATATCTTACCAAGCCACCTGTCTACCATCGTGATTTTTCCCCGATATTGATTTCTAATGAACTCTAACTCTTCTTCTGATGTTTCTTCCATGAACTCTAAAAACATTTTATGGTTTTGATAGGGCGGCCAACAATTGAATTTTTCGTTGTAAGGTCCATACATGGAACGATATGGCTCTGGCACGTAAAAAGGCTCGTGAGGATCGAAGCTTTCCACATGTAAGAAAAATTTCTCGTGGGAATGATTTTCATCTAACCAATCTGCCGCAGCTTGCATTACTTTAGGTCCGTGGAAGTCCTCTTCACCCTTGAAATCTTTCACATTTCTATAATACTGAACATTAAATCGTGCTGGTGGTCGCCACTTGAGATACGCTTTAACCCATTCAGGATAATCTTCAGGATCTTCTAGTGGTCTACTGCTAGCAGCATCGAATTCATGCCCCCGAATTAGATTCGTATACGAGTAATTCTCGTGATATCCATGAATGCCCGTTCCGGGTTCCCAGTAGTGATAATGGTCAGTGACTAATGCAGTAACTGCTCCTTGATTTTTAGCTTCGATTGGGAGTAAGCGATCATAAGGCTCAACAGCCCCCCAAAATTTCCATAAAAACTCGTTTTTGCGACCTGAAAAAAGTTCTCTACGAGCAGGCATGCACGGCGCAGATCCTATGAAATGATTTTCAAAAACAACTCCTTTTTCAGCAAGTTTTTGAATATTTTTCGTTTCAACACGCATGTTTCCATACGGTTCAATATACGATCTGTTTAAACTATCCAAAAGAATAAATATAACATTCAATGTTTTTAACTCCAATTTTCGTATAAGTTAGTTTTTAATATGATCATATTTTAATAAGGCATAAGTCCCTCTACTACCATATTCAGTAATTAATTCCTCACCATCTGCTTTTAACGAGGGAATTGACGGATTTACGGTAATTTTGACCCTTTTGCTTCTAATGAACACGACCACGCAATCCATATCATCTAAATTTACAAGCGCAAAAATTCCTTTAGGAGACTCGTGCTCGAATTTTTTATTCCCAATACTAACAACGGTCCAATTAACGCCATCGTGATAAAAATTCTTACCAATTTTGTGAATAAGCATTATATTTAACTTTAATTATGATAGTAGTTATGTAGGAAAATTGTCTATCAATATAAAGCTTTTATCTTAAGTTGTTAATACAAAAATCGAAAAAGTAAGAATGAAGTAATTAGTACTTCATATCACAAATTAAAACCACTTGGTATTTCAATTTTTTGTCCCGATTCTGCTGATAAATAAGCAGCATACATTACTTTAGTTGCCCAAATGGCTAGCCTTAAATCCGATTCGGGTTGTTTTTGTTCAAGAACTGATTGAATAAAATCTTTCATCTCATGAGGATAGCCAAACATGAAATCTTCATTTGGTTGCGCACTCGACCAACCAGCTTTAGTTTCAATCTTTTCTATTGTATATTCATCCTCAAATTGCTTATTGGTTGGAGCATAGCCCATTACGGTATTATTATTCGATAATTTACACTCAATTCGGGTGCTGCTTGCGTAGATGTTTAACCAATTATCAACCCCACCAAGTGTGATATCTGAACCGAATATTACAGCATTTGTCCCATCTTCGAACGTAATTATTCCACACGACCAGTCTTCAACATCAACAGGACGGGAATTGATATAATCTACATCCGGGGGGAGATCTTTAAGTAGTTTCCGATTTCTTGTGGTAGTTGCAATTACTGATTTCGGATAGATTGCGGCTCCGTTCTGCGTTAATCCTTCCCACATCTTTAAATGGATTGCTGCTCCATAAGGATGAGCAGCCATTCGGATTAGTGAGCCCCCTCCCGTATATTTCCATTCTGCCGCAAAAGGAGAATGTGATCCCGAATGTCCTTCACACCCTCTTATTTCGAGGATTTTACCTTTAGAGGCTTTTAATAAGCGCTTTGCTTTTACTATGGGAGGGGCATATACCCAATTTTCAGCGTAACAAAATGTAACTTCGTTATCACTAAATACCTTATCAATTTTCTTGCAATCCTTGAGGCATTCTTGAAACATAATTTTCTTGTCAGTCAATCCCACGTTTTTTCTCTCTTCTACGGGAATTGATTGATCGCCAAAATAACCCGTTAAAGGTTTTTCGCATATCACATTCTTGCCGGCTTTAGCAGCTTCAATTGCGAAGGGAACGTGGATGAATGGTGGAACAGCGAGATCAATAATGTCAGCATCTACTTCTTTAATCATTGTACTAACATCTTCATGGACAATACGGGGATCTAATCCATGACGATTACAAAAAGCTTTTGCATTTTCAGAATCTTTCGACGCTACACCAGTAATTTCAATGTCAACACCAGGTACATTATGATATGCGTCCATGTGAAGATCTGCGGCAAATCTGGCTCCAACAATTGCGATTTTGACCTTGCTTTTTTCAATCATATTCTTTCAACCAACCTGATAAATTTTTCAAGCTCTTTTTTGATACTTCTTCCTTATTTCTAATTGAATGGGTTTCTAATATGAAATTACCTTTAAAATCGTGATCTATGGCTTGCTTTAATAATGACGGATAATCAATTTTTCCTTCTCCGACAACTGTAAAAGTAGCAGCCACTGGTAGTTTATGTTTAGGATCCTTGATGTGCATGTGTCCTACGATATCTTTTTCATAAAAATTCTCGTATGCTTCGGGAGTTGTAAGGTCTTTCTCCATGAAGTAATTTCCTGGATCAATTAATAATTTCACGCTCTTAGAATTGATTTCGTTGAAAAACTTTCTCGTTTGTTCGATCGTACCAACTTGCATGCCTAGATCGTTTTCAACATGTAATATCTTGCCTTGTTTTTCAGCCTTTTCAATCCAAGGAGTTAATAATTCAATCATTTTGTTCCATCCCTCGTCTTGAGATTTAACGCCTAATCTTAAAAATGTAAATATGCGAATGTGTGGAGTCTGGAAGAAATCAGAGATCTCAAAGATACGATCGAAAAAACTGAGGTTATAGTCAGGATTTCTCATCAAATTCTCCTTCTTCTTGGCGTACTTTGAAATTGGGAGCATGCATTTTCCTAATGGACCTGTAATAACACCTACTCGCATTTTACGCTCGTCTAGAGCGCTCTTTAAACTCTTTAATTCGTCGTCTTTAAAGAAAGTAATATTCTTGTTCCATATTGTCCTTAAATCAACAGTTTTTACTCCAAATTCGGAAGTAATATCAAGAGCATGCTCAAAATCTTGACTTATCTCATCCGTTATTACAC
>JAEORV010000302.1 GCA_016840695.1 Promethearchaeota archaeon | reverse complement strand
TTATATCCCTTGTTCATTACACATTCATATGTCTTGCATGTTGGAAAATCCTTGATTTGTCCTTTTTGTTCGCGACAGCCCTTACAATTGTAAAACTTCACGCCAGGACATTTTTTACAGTAGATTCCACAAGGAGCGTGGTCTTTAAAATATAATTCGTGAGCGCACATGTGAGTCATATTTATATCAGTTAAGAGAACTTAAAAAGCTTTTAGTCAAAAAATTAGAAAATTTGAGACGAGTTTTCTTTTTAATTATTTTCCCTACTATCCTTCTTGGACTAAAAAAGGTGAATACAATAGGCCGTACAGTACCATCCTTTCGTCCTGCGCTTGAGCACGAGATTGAAAGTTGGAAAGATTTTAAAAGAGCCCTTAGACCCGAAGAGCAAAAGATATTTGATAAATTGATGAATTTTGCTCGAATTCACGCCGATGCAGGTAGTATAAGTGCCCGCCCTCTTCTTTCCGAAATACTCTTTATCTCTTTTGCAATCGAGCAGGAGAAACGCATTGCAATGCTGGAAAGAAAGGTGGCAGAATTGGAAGAAAAAACAAGAGGGAAAGAAGAATAAAGTGAACCGTCAAGAAGAATTCGATGGGTGGCTTTTGGACGCGTCCTCGTGCGGCAATGGAATTATTCTCTGGGTGAAAACAGCGAAAGAACAAAAGATAGTGAGTCTATTTCACGAGTATCATCCCGAATTCTTTGCCGTGCCAAAAAAAAACATTGGCAAGGATCTAACAAGATTAAAGCGCATTCTCCAAGACCATCCAAATATCAGGGCAGTGCGGATTGCCGAAAAATACGTGAAGTTAGAGGATCACGAAAAAATAAAAGTATTTGGGGTATCCGTCGTAAAGCCCGCGTTACTTAAACGAACCATTAAGGAAATCGATGAGATTGATCTCTTTACTTTGTACAATACCGACCTTCCCATATCCCAGATGTATTTCTATGTTAATGATCTGTTTCCAATGTCATTTTGTAGTTTCAAGGTGAAGAAAAGAAATGATAGCAAGAGCAATGAAGAGGGAATGAATTTGATCTCGTTGGAGTTAAAAGACGACAACGAAAAACTCTTCTATAAATTACCCCCTTTAAAAGCAGTATGGCTAGATATTAAAGTTCGAAAAAAAGAACTTAGACCATATTATAACGACACTCTTGCGTACGCTGAAATTAGCGTCGTGGAAAAAGACGAAAAAAGCGACATTCCAAGAGCAGATGGACTTCGAAAAAGAAAAATTCTCATTGACAAGGCTGACGAGGCAGAGAATCTCAAGACGATTAGCAAGGTTATTGAAAAACTGGATCCTGACATCATTCTTACTCACGGAGGAGACGAATTCGTGTTTCCGTTTTTAGCTGCTCGAGCCTCGGCTAATCACGTGTCAAAGGATCTTTACTTTTCTCGCACGAAAACGCCACTAAGAAATTGCATTTTTGATCTTTCAGGTAGCTCGGATCATTACATGTCGTACGGCATCATCAGACGGCGCTCTAAAACGCAAGTCTACTTCACAGGTCGATTTCACTTGGATACAACCGCTTATGGGAGCTTGCATTTCAGCGATGGGAACATTCCTGGCGTCATCGAAGTTGCGCGGATCTCTCGAGTCCCATTGCAGAGACTATGCCGGGTGACGATTGGTGGTGCGCTCCAATCGATCCAGTTTTACAACGCATACAAGCTAGATCACTTGATCCCACCGTTTAAGAAAAGTCCTGAAGGTTTCAGGTCTGGAATGGATTTGATCAAGAGCGATCGAGGGGGACACATCTTCGAACCAATGATCGGAGTGTTCGATCAAGTGGCAGAATTGGATTTTTCTTCGATGTACCCGTCTTTAATGGCAAACTATAACATTTCTTCGGAAACGATTAACTGCAAGTGTTGTGAGAACGATAAATCTGGCATTAAAGTACCCGGTCTGGATTATCACATCTGTTCCAAGAGAGAAGGCATAATCTCAAAGTCGATTCGGCTTCCCTTGGAGAAAAGACTGAAGTATAAAGAGCATGTCCGGAAGACGGACGAACTTCGATACAAGTTCACCGATATTGCCTTGAAATGGGTGCTCGTTGTGTCCTTCGGCTATTTAGGGTTCAGGAACGCGCGCTTCGGCAAGATTGAAGCGCACCAAACGGTGTGTGCCTTCGCAAGGGAATTTCTAATGCGTTCTGCTGAGATTGCCGAAGCCCATGGCTGCCGAGTAATACACGGGATCGTGGATTCGATGTGGCTTCAAGACAAAAAAGGTAGATCTCGAGAGGAATTTGAAAAAGTCACGAGAAAGGTGGCTCAAGAAATATCTGTACAGACTAGTATTGACATGAGCTGGGACGGCATGTTCAATTTCATCGTATTTCTTCCATCTCAAGCTCAGCCTGACGTTCCAACGCTCAACCATTATTGGGGCATCAAGGTTAGCGGAGAAAAAAAAGTGAGAGGCATTGAAGTAAGACGCAGGGACATTCCCAAAATCGTTAAGGACGCCCAATATGCTTTTATTGACGCATTTCAAGGAGTATCATCGGTGAAAGCGTTCATGGATACAATTCCCGAAGCAAAGAGAATACTGTACGATTACATTAACCGAATAGAATCGGGCTCTGTTTCACGAGAAGAACTCACCATCAAGCAAAGAATCTCGCGAAAACCTTCGCAATACAAGGTAAACTCGTATCAAGCGGTTGCTGCCAAGCAATTGGAACGATCGGGCGTGGTTGCATCTGCTGGCAAGAATGTTCGATACATAATTCTTAACGCTGACGCAGACCCTAAATTTCCAGAAAAAAAAGTCGTTCTCTCGGATCTCTACGATGAAACCAAGCACCAATACGATAAAGTAAAATATGTCGAACTGCTTAAAAGAGCGTTTGAAAACATCTTTCCGTTTGAATTTCCCGAGCTTGAAGATCTCGTGAAATCAGATTTCAATAGAAAGTCGATTCAAAAGGATCTAACCTGCTATATTGAATAATTTTCTCGTGATTCATATAGAAACATTTAATTTTCTTAGTTCTTCTCTCAAGTCTACTTCGGGGTGATAGAGAATGGTGTTTATTCCAAATTTCTTTGCTGCATCTAATACATTTTGATGATCGTCAATAAAAACGGAAGCTTCAGGAACTATGTTATATCGAGAAAGGAGAGCTTGATAGATTTCCTTCTCAGGTTTTAACGAATGCACTTCATAGGAAATGACTTTACCATCGACCAGAGAAAAAAAATCGTGCTTGTTTTTTAGTATGTCATAAGGTTCTTGCATGAAATTTGATAAGATGTAAGTTTTATATCCTTTTTCATGTAATTCTTTTAAAATGTCTATATTTTCTTGAATCGGCGTGAGTCCTTCTATCCAATGTGCAAAGTATTGGAGTATGAGCTCCTTCTTTTCTGGATAGAAAGAAACAAAGTAATCTCTTGCTTCATTAATAGTGATTGTACCTCGATCTAATTCAAGCCATGTATTACTCCCATTGATGTCTTTCACAAACGAATCAATAAGATGCGCGTCTTGTGTAAATCTCAATAAGACTTCTTTTGGTTTGTAATGCAATAACACATTTCCTAAATCAAATATGATGTTATCTATCAAATTTCTAATCTCAAGTGTAATTATTATAAGAATTAAAAATAATTAATTTAATTTCTGAATGAATAAGGAAAAAATAAATAATTAAGATTTATGATAAAGGACTCCCATTTAATATAGATAAACGGGAGTCCAATATCTGCCTTTTCTATGGATTAATCAAACAACGGGGGATTGTTTATTGGCATTTTTTTTGTAGTATTTTTTCTTTCATTGTTGAATCTATATAGATGGAGAACCATTATAAAACATATGGAGTCCAATTTTTG
>JAEORV010000301.1 GCA_016840695.1 Promethearchaeota archaeon | reverse complement strand
TAGTAGGTGAAATTACTTCCAGTCCATGGAAAGGCTATATTTATGGTGGACAGAGCGTGATAGCAGATAAAACGGGAGAAATTTTAGCGGTTGGGAAAGATCGAGAATCTGACATTCTCATTCAAGATATAATGACCCTTCCTCTTCAATAAAAATTGATATCGAAATTTGGAGTTTAAATCTTTTTTTCATAATAATTATAGATTTCTTCCAATGGAATAGTGCTCATTCAACTCTAATTCGGGATATTTGGTAGATTCGAGTCATTAATTTTCAACCCCGTAAAGATTTAAACCCTATACTACTATAAATACTAATATCATGAAAATCGCTGTCGATATCAATGGTGTCTTGTTCAGTGTTATAGATAAATTCGTAGAATTCTTTAACGAAAAGCATGGAACTCTCTACACCAAAAAAGACGTGACTCAGTGGGAGTTTTATCACGATTGGAATAGTTCAGAACGGGAATTTTTCGAATTATTCTATAAGGCCTACGAAAATATACTGGATATTCCTTTTATCGACGACGATGCCTCTGACTACATGAAAAGGCTAAATTCAACCCACGAGGTTCACATTCTTTCTGCTTTAGATACTCAATATACCCCCCATGTTGTTGAAAAACTAATCTTTCACGGAATTGAAGAGGGAACGCAATACAGGGAATTGATAATCATAAAAGAGAAGCCTTGGGATTTGAAACTGACTCACGATTTTGATCTATACGTGGATGATAACCCTCATTTGGTCGAACCTATCAAGCAGATGAACGAGCGATTCTTGCTTTTGTACGATCAACCTTGGAATCAAGACTCAATTTGCGAGAAGAATGTTATTAGAGTTCACAATTGGAAAGAAGTGTTTGATACAATTATTGCTCTATGATTGGCGGGGGAATGTATATTTCTCTTTGTTCTGTTTGTACGAGCGTCCTCGCCTTGTTAGGACAATGGTGAACGCAGACTCCGCACCCAATGCATTTATTCTCGTCAGTATGCGATATTCCGTCTATCAATGAGACTGCTTCGATTGGGCACTTTTCGACGCACGTACCGCACCCTTCACATTTGCTCTCGTCTAAGTTTACGATGTACGATGTTAAAGTGTGAAACGGAAATGCTCCACGATAATAGCTTTGAAAAAGAATGCAGCAGCACTTGCAGCAACTACATATGGCGTTTTCGTTCTGATCGAGGTTAAAATCGTCGTGAAACGTCTTGTGAACGAGTCCATCTTCGTCTGCTTCCTTCAAAACTTGTTTTGCTTCTTCTCTTGAGATCGACTTGCCAAGATTGTGTTCGATAAAATAACGACCCATGTTCCCAAAATGAAGGCATCTATTGATATCTGTTGCGGTTTTGCAGGGGTCTCCTAGAAGAGCTCTTTCTAGCTTGCAAGGGCATTCGGAGACTGCTATCACGTCTTGATCATCAATGATTTTGGAGGCTTCAAGGTAAGGCACTACTTTTTCTTGTGGAACGGTCATCTCTTTCTCGATAGGAATGATTCTGGCAAAAATAGGCATTTTTTCTTTAAAAATTGGCATTAAACTTTCGTAATTCGTTTGAGTCAACACGACTCCTTCTTGAAACATTTTTTCGAAAATGCGCGCCAATTTCTTTTTTTGTTCGAGTGGACGATTAAACTTAACGAGAGAGTATTCAAAAGTGTCTGCAACTGGTGCCAATAGACGATATTCCATTTCATCCGTGCCTTTAACCGGCCAGTCCATGAGCAGTCCATTATCCATTAATGCGTTTAACATTTCCGTGAGATCAGCATCGCTCATCCCCGTCTTATCTTTTAACTCTTGAAATGTCAACCTCGGTTTCCTAAAATTGAGCAAGAACTTCACTTGCTCTTCATTTAAAAGCGCTTGTAACATTTCAACCATCGTGTCATTGGCTTGAAACAGGGGATTCCCACTTGCCCTTACAATAATTTTTGCAGCCTTTAACCATGTTTTTTCTGACATTTAATAATACCTTACATTTTTGTTAGATGATATATCATTTTTGTTACATTATATTTATAGATATGCGCGATTTTACTTTATAGTATATAGAAAAATCGTAATGTCTATCTTTTAAAAAACTCGAGGAACGTGAAAAATGTTTCCATTCAAGGGAATTGAGAAGCTGAGGGAAAAGTTACCCGATTATCAAGGAAGTAAAATTTATCTCTTTGTCTTGCTAGTGATAGTGACTGTTGGCTGTTCGATATTGTTCCAGCTCATTTTTGATTCGATATCACGGCTTTTCCCTGGCATCGTAGTCCTGCAATTTTTTGAACCTATAACTCCCATTTTAGGATCGGTCATTATCTTAGTGCTCGGATTTCTAAACGTGTACACTGTATGGAGGAACAAGGATAGGTACAAGACCAAATATAAAGAAAAAGCCTATCAAAAAGCCCTTAAATTTGGAGCCGTTGGCGTTACCTTGGTGATTTCAATAGTGGTGCACAGCGTCATGCCTTTAGATTTTCTTGCTCGATATACCGAAAATTCAACCGTCAGCGTTTTTCTCTCAACGGCCATTGACGAAATAATTCTTGGATTTTCTTCCATGTTTCTCATCGTTCGCATCGCTCTTTCTTTAATATTCCTGCTCCTCGCCTTTTTAACCATATACAGGGCCATCACGGTCTTTGGATTTGATTACATGTTATTAGTATATCTCTATTACCCCGAAGAATCAGAAATTCAGGAATCCGAAATATATTCTGTTCTACGGCATCCAACATATCACGCACTCTTGTTGTTTTACACCAGCAGCCTGTTCCTTCGATTCTCTTTCTATTCGTTCGCATACTTTTTCATCTTCCTCGTGGGCATTAAAGCTCACTTGAAATTTGTAGAGGAAAAAGAATTAATCCAGAGATTTGGAGAGGGCTACAAAAACTACAAGAAAGAAGTTCCTGCGTTGCACGTGAGATTCCGAGATTTAGGAAAGTATTTTCGTTTCCTTTTTCTAAAATAATTTAATTTTTTAGGCGTTATTCGACACCTCAAGACCATTTAAGTATCTTCTTTTGGAAAACGATACATATATATAAATGAAATTTATGTTAAGCTTAAGTTAAAATATTTTAATGAGAATAATCATGGCAGACGAAGATCCAGCACCTTGTCTTATTGTTATTGGAATTGTCATGGCCGTTTTTGACTATGTCATCATTGAAAGTGGATACCTCGTTTATGTTGGAGGTTTTTTGATTTTCTTGGGAATTATAGCTGCTATTGCATCAAATAACCAGAGACAAAAAGCTGCGAGAACCAATATTGTCCAACCTCAACCACCTCAACCAGTCGTTCAAGCACCACCTCAAGAGTTTAGATTGCCTACGCCCCCTCCTGAAGTGCATAAATTCTGCCCATATTGCGGGAAAAGCACGACTGGGCAATTCTGTCCTGAATGTGGCCAAGAAATCGACTAACACCCTATCACTGAAATTTTTAGAAAATCAGCCTTGGTTCAAGTCAAAATAACATCAAATTTAAATGAAATTAATGTTCTGTCCGGGCAATTACTTCATTTTGAATTTCACTCCCTAATTCAGTGAAATAAGCACTATATCCTCCAACCTTTACTAACAAATCTCCATGCGCATTAGGATTTTTCTGAGCATCAAGCAATGTCTCGCTTGAAACTACAGTAGGCTGAATCTGTGCACCCCCTAGCTCAAAATAAGTGCGTAAAAGTGCAATCCATTTTTTTCGATTTTCAATTTTTTGCCCGATTGTTGTAGGATGTAATTTGATATTGACAGCACACCCCATTACATGTTCATAGTCTAATGAGGCAACAGAACTTAATACGCTTGTAATTACATTCTTTTCCACGTTATAAGGATTACAGCTTGCAGCGTAA
>JAEORV010000300.1 GCA_016840695.1 Promethearchaeota archaeon | reverse complement strand
ATATTATCAATAACCATATCAAGTACCTTTTAGTTCGACTTTTTCCTCTATTGTCATTTTTTTTTTCAGTCATAAACATATATCTTACCACATCTATATTTATAATTAACTCAAGAATTACTTATCTGTCAAAGGTAATTTTTTAAATTCTTAAGAATAAAGATATATAAATACACATAAAACCGAGATTTGAATAAACATGGCAGATTTAAAATTAGAAGTTACGTATTTTGATAAAGGAGGTCCTAATAGGACTGAGGAGTCTCTAAATATTGCCAAGAAATACGCAGATCAACTTGGAATTAAAGATATTGTTCTTGCCAGTACTACGGGGACAACCGCAGAGAAAGCTCTTGAAGTCTTTGATGTGAATAAGTGTAATGTGATCGTTATCACGCATGCATTTTATTTCACGGGAAGCGAGAAAAGACAAGAATTCCCAGAAGATAAGATTGAAAAATTAAAGAATAAGGGATTGAAAATTCACTCCGGTACTCACGCTATGAGCGGGATTGAAAGAGGTATAAGAATCCAGAAAGAAGCCTGGCAATTCGTCGATTTATTGGCAAAAATGTTAGGCGCTCACTTTAGTCAAGGAGTAAAGGTTTGCATTGAAATAGCAAGTACGACATGCGACGCGGGATTGATTCCCGACTTGGATAGGGATATTATTTGCGTAGCAGGTACTGGTAGAGGAGCAGATACCGTATGTTTAATAAAACCTGCTCCTACTAATGAATTTAAGAAGTTAAGAGTTAAAGCTATATTAGCCAAACCACAATGAAAGTTGCACTATTTTTCTTTTCGGGAACTGGTAATACTTGGAAAATTACAGAATATATTAAATCGTATTTAATTGAGTTAGGTCATGATACTCATTCCTATTCAATCGAACGAAAAGACTTAAATTGGGACGAATTTCTACCTGAGGTCCTCTCAGAAAGCGATATAATAGGCATTGGATATCCAGTTTATGGTTCAGATATCCCTATTATAATGAAGGATTGGGTTAAAGAGATATTATGTAAGTATTCGAAAGATAAAAAAAATAACCCTCGAGCTTTTGTTTACGACACGATGGCAATGTTTAGTGGGGATACTCCGTTAATAATGAGAAGGCGCCTTAAAAAATGTGGATTCAAAGTAAAGCAAGCCATTAATATAAGAACTCTGTGTAATATCCCTCAGATGCCAAGATTGATGGTATGGGAAGAGGAAAAGCAGAAGGAAATATTTAATAAAGCAGAAATAAAAGGTAAAAAATTAATTGATAAAGTTATTGAAAATAAAAAATGGGTAATGCGAAGGGATCCATTTACTCGAATAGTTGCCATCATCCAGCGTGTTTCTTTAAGAGCGGAAATTAATCTAGCAAGGAAAATGTTTGAATTTGATATGGATAAATGCACGTTATGTGGAATTTGCGTGGATAACTGTCCAGTAGATAACCTCTCAATTGAAGAAACAGAAGATAAACCGAAAATATCATATGGTCCCGATTGCATTGTCTGTATGAGGTGTTTTAATTCTTGTCCTCAAGACGCCATTATTGTTATGAAAAGAACCCGCGATACTGAAAAATACAGGCGATTTAGAGGACAAGTTCCGGGATTTAATCTTTCAAAAGTAAAAAAAGGTTGATTAATTATCTAAATAATCATTATGAGTGATATTAAATGGGAGATCAAAAATATATTGAACAGATAAAAAAAATTAGAGAAGAATTAGCAGATATCATACATTATACAATTCTTGACAAGAGCAATACCTTTTCGAGAATGTGTGGTAATGAAGTGTATTTAAAACTTGAAAACACCCAGCGAACGGGTTCTTTTAAGATACGAGGTGCGTATAACAAGGTTTCAAGATTGAGCGAGAAAGAAAGAGAGAAAGGAATAATTACCGCATCTGCTGGCAATCACGGACAAGCAGTAGCATACGCCGCAAAACTTTTTAATATTAAATCGACAATTGTGGTTCCTGAAGGTGCTCCCATTGTAAAAATTGAAGCTATAAAGAATTACAATCCTAATGGGAAAGTAATTGAACATGGTGAAAAATACGACGATGCTTATCAAAAAGCACTTGAAATTAAAGAAAATGAAGACCTCACTTTTATTCACGCTTATGATGATATCGATGTCATTAATGGTCAAGCTACAATAGGTCTTGAGATCTTGGAGCAAATGCCTGATGTTGATTATATTTTTTGTCCAATAGGCGGTGGTGGATTGATTAGTGGAATAAGCTCCTATTGTAAAGAATACAAAAAAGATATAAAAATAATTGGAGTTGAATCGGAAAATGCCGCATCAATGTTAGAATCTTTCAAAAAGAAGAAATTAACAACACTGCCAGTAAAGGATACAATCTGCGATGGGATAGCAGTTAAACAACCAGGATCTACTACTTTTGAGAAGATTAACAAATATGTTGACGAGATCGTTTTAGTTTCAGATGAGGAAGTAGCTAATGCGATATTACTCCTTTTAGAACGAGCTAAAACGTTCGTGGAAGGTGCTGGTGCTGCCGCTCTTGCTGCTGTCTTGAATAATACAATAAAACTTCAGGATAAAAAAATTGTCGTCATCATTTCTGGTGGAAATTTAACTCCAAATCTCATAAATCGGATAATAAGCAAGGGTTTAATAAAAGAAGGGCGCTTGTTAAAAATTAAAACTAAACTACCAGATATACCTGGTGCTTTAATAAAAATATTAGAAATTATTGCAAAAGAAAAAGGCAATATTGTTTCAATCATACACGAAAGAGCTCGATTAGAACTCGAATATCAACAAACTGATGTTATAATTGAATTAGAAACGAGAAATTTTGAGCATATTGACCAAATTTTATCCATATTAAAGAAACAATATGAAGTAGAGATATTATAATTAAGATTAATAAGAAATAAATATAGTCGAAAAAAAAATGGAAGATATAAATAATCCCGTTTATTCTCCGGGAAAAATAGGAAATGTTGAAATTCCCAATCGATTAGTCAGATCAGCTTCTTACGAAAGTAGGGCAACAGTTGATGGTCATGTTACAGATAAATTAATCCAGTTTTATGCTGAACTGGCAAGAGGAGGTGTTGGAATGACAATTACTGGAGTTTCAAATGTGAGACAAGATGGAAGGCAATTGGCATTGATGATTGGAAATTATTCAGATGAGTACATAGAAGGATTATCAAGAATCGCTGGAACTTATCACGATGTTGCTAAGGAAGAGGGTCATCACTCAAAGATCTTCTTACAGGTAGGACATAGTGGAAACTATATAACCCATTGGGGTTGGGAGGGGGAGCTAGTATCATCGTGTGATCTTGAAGATGATCTAACGCATAAAAAAGGAAGAACATTAAGTATTGACGAGATTGCAGAAATTGTTGAATTATTCAGCGAAGCTGCTTATAGAGGAAAAAAGGCTGGATTTGATGGAGTACAATTTCATGGCGCTCATGGATATCTCATTACTCAATTCTATTCTCCTTATTTAAACAGGCGAAATGACGAGTATGGCGGCTCTACAGAAAATAGAGCGAGATTCATGCTTGAAATTATTAAAGCAAGTAGGCAAAAGGTAGGTAGGGATTTTCCTTTATGTCTTAAGATGAATGGTTCAGATAGGTTGGAAGGAGGAATAAATGCTGAAGAAGCTGCTAGACTTGGACTATTATTTGCTCAAGAAGGAATTGACTGTTTGGAAATTTCATCGTATATTTTAAAAGCAGGTACTCTCGAAAGACCATCGTCTCTTCCACCAGAATCTCGGCGAAGGGTTCGAAAAAGAAAAATAGAAGCCTATAATTTACCATTTGCTAAGAAAATTAAAGAAGAATTGAAGAAAAATCCTACTACGGATATTCCAATAATCTTAGTCGGAG
>JAEORV010000299.1 GCA_016840695.1 Promethearchaeota archaeon | reverse complement strand
TAACTAAACTTAATTATTATTAGATACAATTATTTTAACGATTCGATTGATAAATTTTCCCTTTTGAATCTTGCACGTGTGAGCTACTTTTTTATAGTTAAAGGATTCTGCTAACGCATCAAGATACGAGAGGTTATACAAAATTGATATGTTATTGTTGTTTTTCATGAAGAGATCGTCCAAGATACCTTGAATGACGGCATTTGTAATGGTGGTTTTACTTTTTACTCTTTTATTTATTTCTTCAAGGGACATGTTAAAATGCAAGTCTCGTATTCTTGAAATTAACGAACTTAAAACAAGTGTATATAATACAACATAATCAAAATCGGTATCGTCTAAATATGTCAATTTTTCTTGAAGCTCTTTGTTAATATCTTTAATTTCAGCGTCATTTAAACCTTTAATCTTCTTAAATAAAGATAAAAACTGCAGGTACTTGCCTTCTAAGAATAAATTGATGTTATTGTTAAATAAATTCTTGAACTTCTGAATAATTTGCCCTGAATTACTGATTTTAACTGAAACTTCCGCGTTTCGGCCTATTATTAAATCTTGCCCCCCAAGATAAAACTGTTGATTAATCAAATTATCCGTGGCGTCGTATAATCGCTCTAAATCTACTTTCATCTTTTAAACTGTGCGATAAAGTTACATTATACCTAATTTTTTTGAATTACCTAGAATAGTAAATCAATTTATCCTAATTAATTTTTTTAAGAATTACAATTAGTGAAAAAAGATAATCGTAATAATAATATAACCATGTCGCTTAATAATATAATAATACAAAATGATTTTGGAACATGAATTAAAAAAAAATAAAGGTTTAATAAAAAATGGGATTAAAATTAGCGTCAACAATAGCTGTTACTGCGTTATTTGGACTGATGTATGCTGTAGTATTTGTTATTGGCGTGTGGTTCTTGCCAAGTAATTTTTTTGGATTAATGCTCATGATCGGCTTCACGCTCCTCATCGTATTACTCCAATACGGCATATCTCCAGTGATAATCGGGTGGATTTATAAAATTGAATGGATGCCTTTCGACGTGTACCAGTCGAGATATCCTGGTTTAGCAGATGTAGTGCAACAAGTCGTTCAAGTCCAGGGAATTAAGATGCCCCGTCTCGGAATCATTCACGACTTGAATCCAAACGCTTTTACATATGGATGGACGAAAAATACCGCAAGAATTGTGTTAACTGATGGGATCTTGCATTATTTAGATGAAAAAGAACAAAATGCCGTAATGGCACACGAGTTAGGCCACGTCGTGCATTCAGATTTCATATTAATGACGGTTGTATTTGCAATTCCCCTAGTTCTATTAACCATCGCCAGATGGGCGTATTATACGGCTCGATTCTCCAGCTGGAGGTCGAAGGACGACGAAGGATCGTACATTTATTTAGCACTTTTTGCCATTGCCGTTTTATCGTACATTTCCTATTATATAGGTTTTTTAATATCGATGATAGTGAGTAGAATTCGCGAGTATTACGCAGATAAACACGCAGCAGAGGTAATGGAAAACCCAAACGCGTTAGCTACTGGACTTGTAAAGATTGCTTATGGACTGCTCGTAGACCATGGAGGTGATTTGAAAGAAAGAAACAAATCGAGCATCCGAGGACTTCGAGGATTGGGAATATTTGACCCAAGCGCTGCCAGAGGAATTGTAGCATCCAGCATGACGACTTCTGGAAAGTATTCAAAAAACGCCATTCAAGCCGCAGCTGCGTGGGATTTATTCAACCCATGGGCGAAATACTACCAGCTCTTCAGCACGCATCCGCTTCCTGCAAAAAGAATAATGCGACTCAACGAGCAATGCGAGTCATACGGAATAAAACCTGAAATAGATTTCTCCGGGGCACGAAAGATAAAAGAAGAGCAAGCGGGAAAATCCATGTTGGACGAATTTCTATTAGACGTTACCATCAAGAATTCACCTACGATAGTATTCGCCGCAATGGGTATTGTAACGATACTGTGGATTTTCGGATTAGTTGGATTTATTGGTCTCACTGTCCTTCCCACGCTCATCACGTTAAAATGGTTGGTATTGCTCTGGTTCGTGACGTTTTATCTGATGGGTTTTGCTGTTATCTTGAGAACGGGATTCATGTACAAGAAAGGACACGATCCTCAAACGGTACTTGACCTCGTGACAAACGTGAAAGTTTCGCCAATTCGATGCGTTCCCGCATACATAGAAGGAGAAATTGTCGGACGTGGTGCGCCGGGATATTACTTCAGCGACGACCTGTACTTTCAAGACGAGACAGGCCTCATGTACATCGATTATCGCTGGGGTTTAGGAATAGCGGACTTGATCTTTGCGCTTTCCAAGGCGAAACGGTTAGTAGGACAACGAGTCCGGATTAAAGGATGGTATAGAAGAGGCCCAAGTCCGTACTTCCAAGTAAGCGTCATAGAAGCGGAAAATGGAAGACGATACAAGAACTATGCTAGGTCTTTTACCTATGTCTGGGCAGTCTTGGCGTTTTTAGTTGGCGCATTGTTGTTCTGGCTAGGCTGGTTTGTATTGTAATATTTCTAATGAGTTTTTTCTTATAATCTTTTTTTATACTACTTGTATTTCTAAAGGAATAATTTATTTAGTTCGCTAAGCATAAATAAAATGATAACACGTGAAAAATGTTGAGCTCTTAGCGCCCTTAAAAAATTTCAAGTCGTTGAACGCTGTATTAGGAAAGGCGGATTCAGTGTATTTTGGAGTTGAATCGCTGAACATGAGAATTTTTAGCGATAACTTCAAGCTAAGCGACTTATCGGACATCGTGAAAAGATGTCACGAAAACAATATCAAAGCATATCTCACGACTAACGTGGTTATCTACGAAAACGAATTTAATTTATTGGAAAAAATCTTAAATGCGGCAGTAGAAGCGGAAATAGACGCAATTATAGTCCATGACCTGAGCGCAATACAATTTGCAAAAGATCTAGGATTAAATTATCACATATCTACCCAAGCAAACGTGTCTAATTCACTTTCAGCCAAGTTTTACGAATCTCTAGGTGCAGAACGGTTGATACTCGCACGAGAGCTCTCACTTGAGCAGATTAAAGAAATAAAAAGCAAGCTTACCAAGAGCGAGATTGAAACTTTCGTTCACGGAGCACAGTGCACTTCTATTTCGGGGCGATGTTATTTTTCAGCGGAAATCTGTGGTTCTCAGGCGTATTCTGCCAACCGGGGTAAATGCGTCCAACCGTGCAGGAGAGTCTGGAGGGTATACGACGACCAAAACAACGAGTTTCTTTATGACGGATTCTTTTTCATTAACGCAAAGGATCTCTGCATGATAGAACACGTGCCTAAATTGATAGAGGCAAATATCGATGCGTTTAAAATCGAAGGGAGGATGAGAGATCCCATCTATGTCGAAGAAGCAACTTCTTGCTACCGAGAAGCCATCGACGCTTGCATGGACAATACATATACGCAAGAAAATGTCGATGGGTGGCTCAAGCGCTTGAAAAAAGTGTATAACCGGGGATTCTCAACGGGTTTTTATTTTGGCTTGCCTACTGGAAGCGAAGTAGAGGTAGATCAAGAAGGCAATATTTCCAGTCATAAGAAGGTCGAGGTTGGAAAAGTATTGTCTTACTATCGCGATAAAAAAGCTGCGAAAATACTCTTGACTTCTGGAAAATTGAAATTAAACGACGAGATCTACGTGATTGGAACGAAAACTGACACGTATCTGAAACAAAAAATCACATCCATTCAAATCAAGCAGAAGAAGAATTTAACGGAAACACCACTGGTTTCTAAGAATAATCGCATTACCGTCGGTATTGTCGTGGATAAACCAGTTAAAAAAAACGATAAAATATACAAGTTAGAACCAAGACAAAAGCCATTAATTTAATG
>JAEORV010000298.1 GCA_016840695.1 Promethearchaeota archaeon | reverse complement strand
TATTAAATATCGGTATTCAGAAATAAATGAATATAATGATAATTATATTTATGCTTGGATTGAATATAATACTACTTCTATTAATTTAGAAAATATTGAATTACAAGTTCATTGTAGATATGGATTAAATACGTTAGATGTAGAAATTGTTAATTATTATTATCAAATCTGGCTAAACTATGATACGTTATTAGAATTTAGAGAACAATCAAGAAAAGAATTGAATTCTCAAAAAATTAAATCGTCTTTTAATTATACTTCATTTACTAATAATTACTTAAATCTAACGGGAGTCATAGGAAATTATTCTTATTCGTGTTTTAATGGAATGCGTTCTTTATATGGTTCTACAGATGAGATATTTCATAGATATTTTACTATTCCGTTCTTTTCCGACGATATAGATGTTTCCATTCCTTTAGGACTTCCCGAAGGTTCCGCAAGTAATCCTAATGAACCCGATTTACCAAGTCTTTTTTATTGGACATATACAACGTTTAGGACTGTTTTTTATCAAAACTACCCTATTAATGTAGGTAATTGGAGCGTTGATTATTCACAAATGAGGAGTGAACAATATACTGCAAAATATCCTTATGAACCCGAAAGTATTTCGCGAGACGATTTAGGTTCTTGGAAATGGAAAATCAAATTTTCTGATGTTTTTTCCTATACGGTTGATTTCAATTTTATGCGAAATGCAATTGTTTCAATTCTTAACTTAATTCTACTTTTCATTCAATGGGTTTTCTTTATGGCTTTTGCGGGAATGTCATATTTATTCATGTTTATTGGTACGCAAATTCTCGTATTTATTTGGAATACCTTATTATATGTTTTATTTCTTTCATTAGTTTATCTTTTATGGTGGAGTTTTGAGGGTTTAATATTTGTTCTTAATGCGATTTGGCAAGGGTTAGTTTGGGTTTGGGAAAATCTCCTATTACCCTTTTTTGAATGGCTTTTAAACGATTTCTTCCCCTTAGCTATTGACGTTTTCATTATTGTTTGGGCATGGATCATTACCTGGCTTCTCTATGCTATGACTTTAGGACAAATAGATCCTGAAGAAACCTATGAGGCGGTTTATAATATGCTTAGAACTATAGCAGATTTTATCTGGGAAAACACTATAATTGTTATAAACAATCTTCCCGCGTTATTTATCGGAATTGGATTATACTTATTGCTTATAGGATTAACCTATGTGAAGTATGTTTATTGTAAGGCACGAGGCTATAAAGAGAGAGCTGAAACGCTTTATAGCGCGTTAATGGTTTACTTATTACCAATTACAATTATTTATGATATAATTAAAAAGATTTATGATGCAATACCAACTGCATAGTTAATTAGTTAATTAGAGGTTAAAAGAATGCCAAAAAGTAAAAAAAAATACATTAGTAAAATAAACACACCTAAAAAGTCAAAATTACCTCAAGATAATTTAAAATCAAACGAGGAGTTTGAACAATCTCAAGATGATCTTCAAGCAGAAAAACAAACGATTGCAGAATTAACACAAATCAAAAAAGAAGTCCTGAAATTAAATAAAGAAAAAAAGGATCTCACACCTGAAGATCGAATAGAAATTTTGCAAGATTATGCGATTAAAAAAGTAAAAGATTCAATTATTCTTCAAAAACAATTAGAACAGGACACCATAAAATATAAACACCAAAAAAGAACTGCAAAAAATATTGATAGATCCGCAATACAAAAAGCAAAACAACAAATAAGAAAAGTAGAAATTGGCTATATCGAATATTATTGGGATCCTAAATCAAAAGTCTATAATTGGGTTCCCTTACATCAGATTAGACCAATTATTACAAATCCTAAGAAACAAGAGTTGTTTTTGCTCGACGAACCCGCGAAATTCATTAACGGTAAACCTGTTTTCATTTTAATTAAAAATATACCCTTTGCTATTCCTATGGATTTTTTTATTGAAGATCTTTATGAAAAAATGGCAAAAATGCCAAATTTACCGAAAGATAAAGAGGATAAGCCTCATTATGGTCGCGCTGATTTAAGCTCAACTGATTTATACGCAAAATATACGAGCGTAAAAACGATTATGCTTTTTGGAATTAAACGCTCGATAATTCAATCATTCGCAATTTATCTCTTCTGTTTTGTCCTAGGCATGATGACGCTTTATATCGTTTTATCTCCATATTTATTCTCTAAATAAAGGTGATTAAAATATCTACAGAATTAACGAAAGAATACGGAAAAAAGCATAAAGCAGATATAGAGAAAGCTATGGCGGGAGGCGTTGATGGAATAATCTCGTATCTTACAAAAGAATCTAAGAAATTAGGAAAAAATGAGATAAAAGCTATTGCGCTTCTTATGGATGATCCATTTTTGAAAAACGAGGTTGCTAATTTGCTTACTCTGAATGTTCACGTTAAAGGTTGGATTACTGATAAACTATTCAAATTCTGGGAACCATTCACGAAAGCATTTCAAACAATTTATTATAATAAGAGAGTACAAAAAGCACTTAAAAAACTGAATTTCGGAGGAGGAGGCGATTGGTGATTGAAAGATCGCCAAAAGAACAAACTCTTTTGTAAAAAAATCCTCAGATCTCTTAAAAAAATGCTAAAAAAAACGAATTATAAAATCCCTAAAAAATATTTTTACTATTAAGCATGAAATGGGCATGTGTAGGAAATACAGGCGACGGGAAAACTCTTGCAATTGTTTTAAAAATTGAAGAGCTTTTAAAAAAAGATCCAACTAAGCATGTTTACGCGAATTTTCATATAAATTTGCCAAATTGTCATTTTACACCTATAATGTTCTTACCTTTTGATAAATTACATAATTGCATAATCGCTTATGACGATGTGAGTAGTCAAGAGGTTTTAGAGCGATTTATAGGAACATTAGCAAATAAATCACGTAAAAAAGATATAGAATTGATATTTACATGCCAATATTATACGATGATCCCGCGAAACATCAGAAGAATCATAGATTTTCGTTTATTCCCTCAACTAAATAAAAAAACCGACACATTAACACTAAAAACGCTTCAAAAAGGAAAAGGACTTTTGCCAATTGAAACATATCATAACGTTATTGCTTATATCAAAAAAACCAAAATTTACGATACGAATGAGGTTGTTGATGATCCTACCGAATCAGAGGTTTTGCGAGAAATTGCGAGGATCTCTGAAATACCAAGAGATATAGAAAAGAACTTAATGATTTTTACGGGAAATAAAGCAGATCGTAAATCATTATACAAAGAAATCTATGAACTAAAAGGTTTTAACAAAGAAGAAAAAGAACGATTAAGAAAGAAAAAGGAAAAAGAAGCTAAGATTAGAAAACAAAAATATCTTAACCAAAAAAACCAAATGATAAATTATTTAGTTAAGAATATTGATTTAAATGAATCCAAAACATATATCAAAGGGAAAATCTATGAGAAATTAGATAACGTAAAATCCAAGATTTATATTGAATATACTGACTTTTCCGAAATAATCATGAGAGCATTTGCCATTTTTCGAGATCGCGAAATTCTCCAGGAACGCGCATTAGAAGAGAAAAATTCAAACGAAAAAAAAATCAATATTACTAACGATCTATTTACAGAAAAAATAATCTATTATCATAGCGGAAAAGGGTTTAGTTTTAAAAAAACAGCTGAGAAATTAGGTTCTAAAGAAGGAAAAGTCAAATATTATTATTATAAAAGAATGGAAGAGATTGAAAAAGCTATTAATAATAGTTAATTACTTCTAATCCTTATTTTCGAAAGTAAACTTTATACAAATAACATTAAAATTTTCTGAGTTCAATAATTTCTCATTCTTGGAAATTTTCTCACTTATATTCTTAAAAAAAGAAAGCATATTTCTTTCTCTTGCTTCAATCTCCATAGAAACTCTTAGAATATAT
>JAEORV010000297.1 GCA_016840695.1 Promethearchaeota archaeon | reverse complement strand
CAATATATGCGTGAATGAAAAAGTTGTTTCCACTAGCTTGAGTAACATTATATATACATTCATTTTTTCCTAGTTTATCCATGATATGTTTACTATTTTTTATAGATGATTCTCCAAACATGATGATATTTGCCATATTTGGAAAGAAGAGGAAACTCAATTTAGTTTGAAAGTTTTTGAGAGCTTCTATTTCCACCATGGATTTAACGCGTTTATGGACGGAATTGACACTCAATTGAAGCATATCCGCAATTTCAGCGTAAGGCATTCTTGAGTTTGCCATTAGCATCATAGTTATTGTAATATCAATTTCATCCATATTAACCAATATTACTGAAAGAAATAAAAAAGATATGGTTTTAAAAAATTAATTTTAATAATGCAACTCCATTACAGACCTTAATGATAACATGTTTTTTTATTAAATCGTCTACTGTAGATGTAAGCAAATACACGATCAAGGATTTAGTTGGTTCAACGGGTCGGTTGGACGTTGTCGTGAGATGTATTCTATCCGTGTTGTTGAAAGAAAACGAGTTCGAAAAAGACGTTCAAATTTGGACGTTCTTAGATAATTATGGCACGTTTATATTTGATTCAGAACAGTTGGATTATAGAAGTTTTCCTAAAAACGAGTTGCTACTTGCAGATTGGTTTAAAAAGTTTATAGAAGGAAAAGATCTTGAAAATGTGAAGAATCCATTAAATTCAGTTAAAAGAACAGAAAAAGATATTATTGAGGCTATAAATGATTTTATAAAAATAGGTTATGAAGTATATATTCTAAGCGAAAGTGGCCAAGATTTTTTTAGTTATATGAAAGAGATACAAACGAAAAGAAAAGTATTATTCGTTGTAGGAAATCAAACGGGTGATTTTATCGCTTCCGAAGAATTACGGGATATGAACTTGCCCTCCTTAAGTTTTGGAGCGGGATCTTACTTGGCAAGCTCAATAATTCGATTAATAAAGTTATACTTGTTGACATAAAACAAATTTTATAATTTAGAGAACCTTATCTACCATACTGCTTTACTAGTAGATTTGGAGTTTTAGAACGAAAGTGGACGCTACTGAAGAAACAACGAGGAAGCGAGAACGTCAAAATAACATTTTAGACCGTCTCATTGAACGTCCAGTTGGATATCTAATAAGTCACGATATTTCACCGAATTTCTTGTCCTATTTTGGATTCGCTTGTTCTTTGGGTTCAGCCTTTTTCATTGCTATAGGTTCGATACGTTTTCACGTCCTGGTTGCTTGGCCAGCGGCTTTTTTGTTGTTGTTTTCGGGAATTTTTGATATTTTCGATGGGGCTGTTGCTCGGAGGACAGGAACGGAATCGAAAACAGGTGCATTTCTTGATTCAAATTTAGATCGCATTTCTGACGCGGTAATCGTTTTAGGGTTAGTCTATGGTGGAATCATTGATTTCTTACATGGTTATTTCTTATTATTTTTGGTTGTCATGATCTCGTACACGAGATCGAGAGCTGAAAACGAAGGTGTAACCATGAAAGGTGTTGGTCTCATGGAAAGAGCCGAACGAGTTATATTTCTATTTATTGTTTTTATTCTCGAGACTTGGATCTACTTCTTAACAGGGCTCATCTTTGGAACTCCTTTTATGTTATTTCTTCCATTCGCCATGATCCTTTATACTTGCTTACTTCTTTTCACGGTTGGACAAAGATTTGTATTTGCTTTTAAAAAATTAAGAATTTTTAAAACTAAATAGTAGTTTTTGTTGGAAACCACGAAGATTATAAAGAAATTCTTCCCTTACATCAAGATTCTTCCTAAAAAAATAAAATATTTAAGTTTTGCTTGATTAAATTACCCAAGAACACGGCTTTAGTGTAGAATAATCATTGAAAAGGAGGAAAAACGATGCCAAAGAAGCGAAAAAGTGGTGGAAAAACGGGAAGTAGCAAGGGAAATTATGGAAAAGTACAATGCGCTAAATGTGGCAGGTTTGTTGCTCGAAGTAAGGCTAAAGCCGTCACGCGCCGGACAAATCTCGTTGATGCCAGAATGTATGGCGAACTAAAGAAAGCCGGCACCATTATAATGGGCGGACAAAACAAAAAGTATTATTGCATTAGCTGTGCCGTTCACTCACACCAAATTTCTCAACGCGATAAAAGTTTACGGAAAGGCGGGTAAATTTTTTTCAATCTCTCTTATTTTTCTTATTTTATTCTTGATTAAAGATTTAATTGTTTAAAGAATGAAGGCAGAGTGTGAACGATCTCGCATTGATCTTTACCAGTTATTTCAATTATTGCCCGAATTAAAAACTCGTCCTTTAACGATGCGTCTGGCTCGTAAATCTTGACTTTTGCTGAAGGTTTTATCTTAAGGGAATAGTTTTCGGCAATTCCTGTAATGTTTTGATCGGTTTTTAGCTTAAGTCCTAACAAGCCCAACTCGTAGTGAGAAACGATAAACATGTATTGAACTGATTCTTCGCCTTGTTTTTCAAAATACACGACTTCTAAGTAATCGTCCTTGAGTTCAGAGGGAAGCTTCGAAAAGGGGATAATCTTTTTTTTCCCTGAAATGTGTTCGAATGGCGTATAAAAAAGAATGTTGAAGCTCGCAATTTTTTTAATTTGTTCGTTATATTTCTCCACGTCCTTCACTGAATATGCTTTATCTAACAAGACATCTAACTTGTCAACCATATCTTCGGCGGAATATCCTTCTAAAACAGTTGAAATATAGGCACGCTTTAATTTTTCTATTAGAGTTTCGCTCTTAAAATCCAACTTGTAATCTATTGAAATCTCTAATGCTTGATTATATAAATTGGCCGAAATTTGAGAATGTCCGAGAGCCAAGAAGTAATCGCCAAGCTCGCTGAATACGGTAATAGCATCTAAATGATTTTCGTCTAGGTTCATATTCGAAATTTCTTCCATTATGCCCATGGCCATATCCCTATCTTCGCCTTGGATGTAAATTGCGATGGCTTTCCCGATTCCGCATTTTAGTTTCAATCTTTCATCGTTGTAGATGTCTGCCAATTCTTCCGTGAAGTTATATTGCATAATGGCAGATTTATAAAGACCGTGGAAGAGAAGAATTAACGCCTTCACGTAATTGAGCGTTAGGCATGTCATATAATTATGAATAATCGTAGAGAAAAGCGCTGCCCTTTCGAGAGAATCAATTGCGGTGCTTACTCGACCCAACGAAACTAAGATAAACGCGCGAAGGAATTCCATCTTGCTAATTTCCGAGCAAATCAAGATTTGGACGAGATCGTAGTCCTTTCTCACTGTCAACTGCCCTGAAGCCACTTGAAATAAAGAGACTAAAAATCCATTGCCTTTTTTCAAGAGCTTCACGGCTTCTATAGATTCGTTCTTCACGATTGCGTCCCTTGCTCGCTTCATATATTCACGAGAGATTTTTAAATTCTCTAAAAACGAAACGATGTCAGAAATCATCTCTTCTTTGCTTGCAGGAAGGTTTTGGTTTTCTATATACTTTTCGGCTATTTCCAATTCTTCGGAATACCTAGTAGCGCCAATCTCAAATCTCACGCCTTTTTCGGGAGCATTAAATTCTGCATCACAGCTGACTATGCTGTTTTCTGTGACAGAAATTGTTTTCTCAATAATCCATTGTATCTTAGATTCAGCGGGATACACTTTTGAGCGTTCTATCATGTATTTTAAGGTATAATCCAAGCTTTTTTGCCAGAGATTTTTGAAATAATTCCGCATTTGCGATTTTGAAACGGTTCTTTGCAATTTTAAGAGGAAATTTGAAAGCGAGAGCACGTCAATCTTGCTCATGAACATTGCCGAGTTTTTTGCAAGCTTGAAATCGTCTGTTACAAGATGAACACGAGTGTTTTTGTTTTCTTCAAGTAGCTGTTTTGATAAAACCAATAGAGTCAAGTCTGGATCCTGTG
>JAEORV010000296.1 GCA_016840695.1 Promethearchaeota archaeon | reverse complement strand
TCGAAAAACGAGTGAAAAATATTTGACATAATTTGATAAAATTTAATAAAAAAAAAGTATATTTATTAATTAAAAAGATAATATTTTATCGAAAATTATTTTTTAAAACTCATTTCAAGAAAAAAAAAGGTGAATTAATTATCGACGTTATTGATCTTAAGATATTAGAAGAATTAAAAGAAAATAGCCGAATCTCATTTAACGACATTTCAGAGAGAGTAGGGAAAACAGAAGCGACGGTAAGACGCAGGGTAAAGAAATTAAGAGACGATGGCATTATTAAGAAATTCACGATTGATTACGTGTTAACCAGCAAACCGAAAACTCGAGCAACTGTAAAAATCGAACCAGATTTCAAGGATATTAAAAGGATTTTGAAAGAATTGAAAGAAATCGACGAAATTACTGACATCTGGAGGCTTTCTGGAGACTGTGGTCTTTTCATGAAAGTTGAAATCCCTTCAATCGAGCAATTTAATCCATTAATCGAAGAGTCGCTTGCTCAAATCAAGGGAATTAAAATCGTTGAAACATGTTTCATAACTGATATAATAAAATAATTTCTATTTCTCTTTTTTTATCAATTACTATACTAAAAGAATGGGAAAACCATTTATTATACTTATAATTTCTATACCTATCTTTTATTCAGACTAAGATGAGTAAAAACAATGAGTTACAAATTTTCAAAAGAGGAGCTAAAAGAACTCCTAATTGACTATAACGAAATCGCTCTAAAAGACTTAGATCTTCCAGAAAGAGCGTATATCTGGGACGAAACATTAAGAGACGGCGAACAGACGCCTACAGTTACTTTAAATCTTGATGAAAAAATTCATTTAGCCAAGTTAATGGATGAAATTGGCGTAAAGATCATTGCTGTTGGTTTTCCTGCTGTATCTGAGTCAGAAAAAAACATAGTAAAGACAATTGTAAATGAAGATTGTAAAAAAGCTTCAATTGTAGGAATTGCTCGACCAAAAAAATCCGATATAGATGCGTGTATTGACGCAGACCTTGAAGAAATCGTCGTTTTTATGCCGATATCTCCAATATTTTTAAAGACATTAAAGCAAACTGAAGAGGAGCAATTAAAAAAGATAAACACGGCGATTTCATATGCTAAAGACAATGGATTTAAAGTCAATTGGGTCTCAGAAGATGGCACTCGTTCAGAATTTAGTCATTTAAAAAACGTGTTCCAAACAGCCATTAAAGCAGGAGCGGAAAGAGTTGTTATTGGAGATACAGTTGGTATCTTAACTCCATATTCTACCGCTTACTTGATTAAACGCATTAGAGAAGAAATCATAAAACCAATGAATAACGACACGTCAATTGGAATTCACACGCATAACGATTTTGGATTGGCAGTGGCAAATACTATAACTGGAGTGTTCGAAGGGTGCCAATATCCTCACACGTGCATTAATGGGTATGGCGAGCGGGCAGGCAATGCGGCTTTAGAAGAAGTTGTTACAATTTTAGAAAGAATGGGAATCGATACTGGAATTGACATGACAAAACTACCAGAACTCTCAGAAGTATGCGAAAAATATTTCTGCCAACCCTTAGCACGAAATAAACCGATTGTTGGGGATTACGCTTTCGCTCACGAGAGCGGACTTCATATTGCAGCAATCTTGGCACATCCTTTAACATACGAACCAATCAACCCTAAAATGGTAGGGAGACGCCGAAAGTTTTATTTAGGTAAATTTTCAGGAACAAAATCCATCATTCACTCACTTCAAGAGAAGTTAAACATTTTAGATTTGAACATACCAGATGATATCATAAAGAAAATTGTTAAAGAAGTAAAGGAAAAACATGAATCAACTTCAAAAGAAGAACTAAGAGATTCATTCCAAAAAATTAAAGCAGAGTTAAAGAGGATCACAAGAAGCGTTGGAGATAGGGAATTTTTCGAGATTGTTAATAAATACGCTCAACCTTATGTGCCTGACGAGTTTAAGCCAAAGAATTCAAATAAAACGTAAAAAAAAGGATTTATACTCTATTTTTTCAATTGTTTCTCGATTTTCTCGATTCTATCTTGAGTCTTTTTTAAATCTTTCTCCAATTTGGAAATTTGTTTCTCGTGAGCTTTTTCGTCTAATTTACCTGTTTCAAGTCTTTTATTTGTAAAAGTTATTAACTCGCGTACAGATTTTAATTTGCTCTCTAAACCTTCTTTCTCTTCCTTTAATTTCTGAGTATCGTCAACTTCAGGTTCTTTTTTTTCTTTTGTTTTAGTTTTAGACTTGGATTTTGATTTGGTTTTTTCCTTTGGTTTTTCCTCTTCTTTTTCTTTTTTCTCTTCTTCTATAGAGGCTTCATCTTTTTCTTTCTGCAATTTCTCCTGTGCTTTTTTCAATTCCTCTGGTTTTTCAGGCAATGCTGATAATAAGGGTTCTTCTGGAATACTTTGTTCTTCGTAATCCGAGGGCTGATCCGCAACTACTTGCTCGCTATAGTCGTAACTTTGAGTATCATTTGGGACTTGAGAATATTGAGCGTCTCGTATTTGTAACATCTCTTCTTCAGAGAGGAACACTTTTTCAATAAGGTTATCAATGGAGATCTTGATTGTATTGATTTGATTAGAGAAGATTTTCAATAGTTCTAGGAGCTCGCTTTTTTCTGAGATTCTAATTGCATAATCAATTTCTACTGAACGTTTTCCAGTTGAGGTTGCTGTAGTGTCGTACTGTGTTGCACCTTGAGATTGATAATCGTAACTCTGAGTTACTGGTGCTTCGGTTGTACCATTTGCTCTTAATTCCCTACGATAATCAGAAACAAGCCAATTAAAAAGGTTGTATGCCAAGTATGGGTGAGTTTCATATCCAAATCCGCCCCCAATCTTATTTCTAAATAGCTCGTAGCTGCCTATTGAGCAGACTCTTCCATTTTCGGGTTCTGCAACGCAAATAATTGGAGACGAGAATGGATCAGATGTCTCATTTGAAGTTGCAATTGCAAATGCACCACCACCAACAACTGTGAGAGAACATCCTGCTCTAAAGCAGAGCGAATCTATTTCGTTAGTTATGGGATGTGGGGGGTTAAAAACGGGATTGTATATTATTGGTAAGTTTTCAAGACCTAGATTACTTCTATCGTCTAATACTTGATCGTTTTCAAAAGCAATGCCAAAGAGTTCACTTAGCTGGTTCAAATTGCTGTTTCGTCCTCGATCGCCACCAGCATGAGAGAGCAATAACAATCCGCCCCCGTCGTATTTGACCCATTTTTCAATTTCATTTATTGCTTGTATAGAAATTTTAGCGAAATCAGGACAGGCTAAAACTAGAATGTCGTATGGTCTTAAAGTCTCTTGAGTTATCATGTCGACAAAATTGTAGCATTCAAAATCGTTAGAATTTAAATAATCTCTTAAATCAGAGCAATTCTCGTCAATTTTTCCTCGCTCTTTATGACCAGAATCCCAGGCTATATAGTAAGGCACGCTTTTCTCTCCAATGATTAATTTTTCGATTTAATTAATTATATAAAAACACTTGCTTTTATTAATTAGTATTTTTAGTCTTCAATAATAAATGTTTATATCAATTAATTTAATGGTAAATGGATTCTTAAATCTTCGTGCTCATCAATAAACGCTCTTATCTCCAATAATTAGGCGGTTTTTACTGATACCTTCGACTTGCACATTACTTCCAATTATCGAATCTTTTGAAATAAAGCTTTCTATATGTACATTTTTTTCGATCACGGAATTTTCTATGATAGAATTTACTATAACTGAGTTATCACCTATTGACACATGAGGTCCGATAACAGAATTAATAATTTGCGTGTTTCTGCCTATATAAACTGGATTTTTCAACCAAGATTTTTCCACTGTTATATTTAAGTCGTGAAAATCTTCTTTTTTACTGGATGATTGATCCAATAGGTATTT
>JAEORV010000295.1 GCA_016840695.1 Promethearchaeota archaeon | reverse complement strand
ATTTTAGTGATATTACGGAGATCTTCGTCAAATTGTTCTTGAGTTAATTTTACTATACCTTCGTAAGGAAACGACTCCATGCAGAAAATTCCGATTCTATATTTTATGTTTTTAAAGAACGGCACACCACCAGGATACATGCTTCCTTTCTCTAAAGCATTGATCATGCAAGGTACACCTACAATAGCAATATTATCGTAATTTTTTGCCTTGTCAATAATTGTAAGGGAGGGTGAATTCGCATATTTCGTGCCTCCCGTCTTATATAAGTCTTTAATATTTTCAATAAACACTGGCTCTGGTCTCCAATAGTCACTTGAATGCTGTACCGCAACTATTGCGTCAACTAACTTATTTTTTAACAAGTACTTAAATATGGCAGTCACGATTCCGCCATCTTGCCGTACCTTTATAATTTGCTTGTCCGTTGTTGTCCCAGAATACGTATTGATAAAACCGCCTATTCCATTTGAATATTTTAATGATTTAGTCAATTTCTTAATGTTCTGAGCCCCTTGTTCAATCGAAAAAGAGCGAGGACACACAGAGAAACATATCCCACATTTCATGCAAGTTTCATTGTCAACCTCTAAATTATCTCCGGTGACCTTTATGGCACCCACGGGACACACTGCAGAACACCACCCACATTGACAACAAGCTCCCGCATCAAAAACTATCGAAACAGGTTCAAAATAATGTTCAATAAAATCGTCTGGGAGTTCCCTTACTTGGTACCTGAAGAAAAATTCTTGTTCTTCTACTTCTTTCTCTTCTCCCTTTATTTTTTTTATGACTTTTTTCGTCTTAACCTTGATTTCTTCTTCGATATAACCTTGTTCTTTTAGGTATAAAACATCTCTTATAACATTTTCAAACGGGAACTCCTTCACTTTCTTGACAATTTCTTCTAAAAATAAGGGTTCAAATCCCCTCAATTTCTCTAAAACTATTTTTCTTTCCGTTTCTGCGTCAATCATTGCGTCCAAAATTTCGTAGAACTCTTCTTCTGAATACTTTCCAGCTTCTACAATCTCTTCTTTCGCTTCAAAAAAGGCTCTTATTTGAAAATTTTCAGACGCCTCGCATGTAGCACTCATGAGATCTTGGGCTGATATATCTTTAAACACGCCTGTTTTAGATTTTTGTACCATATTTCCATCCATTATTTACAATACTTTTATATTACTTAAAAACCCCCTCCGTTGCGAGGACTGTCGACTTATAACCACGATTTTTTTATAAGTTTCATCCAACAGGGGTAGTTAACACTTTTTTTGCCTTGCTTTGAGGTTTAATATCTTCAGCTTTAACTGGGTTTGGTCCGGCTCGCTTGATCTTCTCGTAAGAGTCAACAACGCTTTTCACCAGTTTTTCTGATTCCGCACTGCTGCACCAGTACATATTTACTCTTTGACTTCCAAATCCGCGGCGTTCTAATATCCTATTTGCAAATTCTATATGCTTAGCAGCAGTGAAATTTCCTAATTGGAATTGGCATTCATCTGGTCTTCATCCAACTACCATGACTCCATCAGCACCAGACTTTATCGCGAATAATATATGCTTTACATCAATCCTTCCCGTACATCTTAATTTCACGATCTTAACAGTGGGAGTGTATTTTAGACGCGATACTCCTGCTAAATCTGCAGCACCATAACCTCATTTAACGCAGGCAAACATTATGATATTTAGGTTGTTTTTCATCTGTTTATTGCCTCCTGTTTGTCTAATCTTCTAATAATGCGCTAATTTCTGCAAATAATTGTTCATCACGGTAGTACCTGATGTCAATTGCTAAAGTGGGACAACTACTAGCACAAATACCACACCCATCGCAATTTATTTCGTCCACAATTGCACCTATGTCTTCAATTTTTATCGCTCCTTTAGGGCAATCTTTTTCACAGCGCCTACAAGAAATGCAAAATTCTGGATTTACCTCAGCAGTTATTAGCTCAATGTCGATTTCTCCGGGTGATGTTATTTCAGCGACCTTACTTGCAGCAGCTCTGGCTTGTGAGACAGAATATGAAATATTTTTTGGTCCTTGAGCAAAACCAGCAATGAAAATGCCTTTACTCTTCGTTTCTTGTGGCATCAAGCCAAAATGAGATTCTGTGAGGTACCCGAATTTATCGACATCCAATCCAAGAACTTTAGTAATTTGTTGGGTGCCCTTTGAAGGTAATACTGCGGTGGATAGAACTACGAGGTCAGCATCTATTTTTATGATTTCATCGGTGAGCGACGAGTAAACCCTAATTTTTAATTTTTTCGTTTCAGGATCTTCGATAAGCTCGCCAACTTTCCCTCGTATCATCTTAATATCTGATCCCATTGCCCTCTTATAATACTCTTCAAACCCTTTCTCGTTCGTCCGTATGTCTATGTAGCAAATAGTAATATTTGCTTCGGGAAGTTCTTCCTTGAGCAAGCGAGCGTTTTTTAGAGCGATCATGCAACACACGCCACTACAATATGTCCGTTCAGTATCGCGACTTCCCACGCATTGAATGAATAAAATCTCCTTTGGCTTTTTACCATCTGATATCCGCCTGACGTGACCCTCTGTAGGTCCATTTGGTGCCAATATTCTTTCTAACTGCGCCTGATTGATGACATTATCGTATAGACCATAGCCATAATCGTTTGGTTCGTATAAATCCCATCCAGTGGCAATAATAATCGTTCCTACAACAAAACTAACTTCTGTTGGGACTTGACTAAAGTTTATTGCATCAAGCTCACATGCTTCCACGCATGAAAAGCATTCCACGCAAGTATCGCGGTGAACATCGTACAAAAATGGAACTGCTTGACCAAACGCTATATCGATTGCTTTTCGAGCGCCAAAATGCTCATCAAAATAATTCGACAAGTATGTTGGACACACCTCTGTACAAGCCCCGCATCCATTACATTCGTCCGTTACATATCGCGGTTTCTTTTCAACGGTGACTTTATAATCACCTATGTATCCTGATACGTTCTTTACTTCGCTGAAACTTAAAAGCTCAATGTTTTCGTGCCGATTAACTTCTAACATTTTTGGACCACAGATTCATATTGAACAATCGTCTGTTGGGAATGTCCTGTCTAATTGAGCCATTCTTCCTCCAATTGTAGTTTTACTTTCGACTAAATATACTTTTATTCCTTGATTTGCTAAATCCAAAGCGGCATTCATTCCAGCAATACCCCCTCCTACGATTAATGTAGCTTTTTCGACGGGTACTGTCTTCACTGGAATGACTTCCAATCTTTTCGCCCTCTCTATACCACTTTTTACGAGAGCTTTCGCTTTTTCAGTAGCTTGTATGGTATCTTCGGTACACCAGCTACAATGTTCTCTCACGTTAACCATTTGGAAGTAATAAGGGCTTAAATCGGTTTTTGATATGGAACTTCGATATATTGGCTCGTGGGTTCTCGGAGTTCAAGCACTCGCTACAATTCTATCCAAGTTCTTCTCTTTAATGTCCTCAATAATCTCATTTTGTCCAGATTCCGTTCAAAGAAATGCATTACTTTTAGATATCACTATATCGTCGTCTAAATTCTTAGCGTAATTGACTAGTTCGTTACAGTTTACTTTGCCTCTTATGTTAATACCTCATTGACATGCATAGTATCCAATCCGATGAGAATGTTCATCTTCCATCCCTTTTTTCACATCCACCTCTATAAATCTTTGACATTGATGTCTAATATTGAATTTAATCAATTTTTTAATGACTATTATCAGTTAATAACATCAATTAATAAAAATTTATCGGATTAGATCAAAAAGTCTATCAAAAATTATCAAAAATGAAAATCTTAAAATATGTGAAGAAACAGTATCAAAGGAAGTAGATCTATAAAGAATCCTTGAGTTGAACTCATTTTTACAAAATATTAGCTTTTATATAAATCATTAAGGAATTAATTTGCTT
>JAEORV010000294.1 GCA_016840695.1 Promethearchaeota archaeon | reverse complement strand
AAACATAGCTTTTTTATACATGTAAAATAAAGAAATAATCAAAGAAATAGTTTTATTATAAATCAGGTGGGGCATAATAATGAGCGATAGAAGGTTTGGTTTTTATTCTTTAGTTCTTGGCTCGATTTTATTCATTGGAGGATTATATATCATTATAATAACTTTCATCTTTCATTGGTCTGCATTTAATCCTACTGAATTACTCCTGTTTGTGGGGGGCGCATTACTACTCGTAGGGATTATTTTAATCCTGTATGGTGTGAAAATCTTGAGAGACCCACCAGAAATATATAGAATGTGACAAAAAATTCGATAAGTCTTTTTTTACTCATTCATTATGATTAATATTATATTTTAGAAAAAGGGGTTAAAATGAAAGAAACGACGCAGATTGAAGATAATATAGGAAAAGAGTACTTAAAATTATACGTTATCTGTGTAATCATAATGTTAGTAGCTCCAATTTTTTTCATGTTTTATGGTTTTCCGTATCCTCAGCATGAGATCATTTTTAATGGATTTGGCTATATTAATATTTATCTTTTAGGTGGATGGATTGGTCTTGTTTTCATATTAATAGCCATGTATAGATCGTATTACCGTGTCATTCATAGGACGGTGATGATCGGATTTCTTGGCTGTGCTTTCATTGGATTTAACTTTTTATTTATATTTTATATCATGATGATGGCTTATTCTCCAAATTCGGGTATTATTTTTATAAATGTTCTTACACCAATACTTCTTTTAATCTCCCTCGTCGGATTTTGCTCGATAAACTTGAGATTGTATCATTCAATAAATCCACCAAAAGAAAATAGAGCCATTGATGTGCGATCCAATCTAAAAATAACTACGCTTTCCATTTTGTACATGGTTTTAATAGTAATATCTATAATATTGTTTATTTCCGTGTTTATTATGATTTTTTATTATAATAGATTAAATACCAGTATTGTCTTGATTATTGTTGGATTTATTTTGATGGCAATTTCATTGTATTCTCTCATTCGCGAGCTTAAAATTCGACAAGCAATCGCTTTTGGAATTACGGGTACAATGTTTTTAATAATTTTGAATTATGCGATTATTTATACAGACATGGTTTCTTATCTCATTCGATTCTTGACTTTATTTCTAATCCTCATTTTGAACATTATATTGCTACGATATAGAGCGATTGAACCAACTCCCTTGTCGGAGAGAATCACGATGATAAAAGAGAATAATTTCTATAATGTTTTTAAGCGTAAAGATTATCGTGAAGATGACAAATCCAGACAAGAAACATTCGAAAGCCCGAAGAAGAAGGTAAAATCAGAAAATATCGTCTCGGCCTATGAATTAGAAAAAAGATTAACGCCTGAAGAATTGGAGGAACAACGAAAAACCGAATCTGAAATGGGGATTGAGAAAAAGGAATTCGTGTGCGTTGTTCATAAAGGCGCTATTGACGGTCCAATTTATCTCTGTCCATATTGCCACACGCTTTACTGTCAGAAGTGCGCAACCGCCTTGAAAGAAAAGGGTGAAATGTGTTGGTCGTGCGAGAATGAAATTAATTTTTAATTCTTTTGAATATTTCTAAATGAGAAATGTCTCTCAACTGTCAATATAAAGACTAAAATATACTTGTTTAATTATAAATGATTAATCATGGTCAAATTAAAATATGATTTTGATGAAGTTATAGAGCGGAAAAATACCAACTCTGAGAAATGGGATGGTGTGAGTCATCTTTTCCAAAAGCCTGATTTATTACCTCTATGGGTAGCAGATATGGATTTTCGATCTCCCCAGCCTATAATTGATGCAATCATCCAGCGTGCTGAACATGGTATATATGGTTATTCTCTCACGCCGCCTGAATATTACGAAGCAACTATAAGCTGGTATAAGCGCAGGCACGGTTGGACGTTAGATAAGCAATGGTTTTTTTACACTCCTGGAGTAATACCTGCTATTAATTTCACCCTTCAAGCGTTTAGTGAACCTCGGGATAAAATCATACTTCAAAATCCCGCTTACCCTCCGTTTTTCTTTGCAGTAAAAAACAACGTGCGTCGCAAGTTGTTAAATCCTTTAATCTTGAATAATGGTAGATATACAATGGATTTCGATGATTTAGAAAAGAGGGTAAAGGATCCCCTGGTAAAAATTCTCATCTTATGTAATCCTCACAATCCTTCTGGAAGGGTATGGACCAAAGAAGAATTGACTCACGTGGGAGAGATCTGCTTGGAAAACAATATATTGGTTCTTGCTGATGAGATACATTGCGATCTTATATATCCAGATCATAAACACATGCCCTTTGCGTCAATCTCAGATGAATTCGCTCAAAATTCAATCACTTGCACATCCATCAGTAAAACTTTCAACCTCCCAGGTCTTAAATTATCAAATATCTTTGTTCCTAATCCAAAGTTACGAGTGAAATTCAATAATTTAATTCAAGGCACAGGAGTTAAAGAACCCAATTGCTTTGCTTCTTCTGCATTAATCGCAGCATATAACGAATGCGAAGATTGGTTGGACGAGTTAATGATCTACATGAAAGATAACTTGGAATTTCTAAAAACATTCATGAAAGAAAACCTACCAAAAGTCAAAATCACGGAACCAGAAGGAACTTATCTGGTCTGGCTTGACTTCCGAGAATTAATACCTGATTCGAAGGAATTAACCCGAATTTTATTTGATGTAGCAAAAGTCGCCCTTTTTGAAGGTTTTCTTTTTGGTAAAGGGGGTAAGGGATTTGAACGGTTAAATCTTGCGTGTCCACGCTCGATATTAGAAGAAGCACTCAATAAAATAGCAAATGCGGTAAAAACTGAGCTTTAAATTTATTTTTAATTCTATTGTATTTTCTTTTTTAATGACTCGATGGCATCATCTAAGGTGTCTATCGCTTTTTTGTAATTTGAGATCATATTGATTATTGCTTCAGTAAAACCGTATAGTCTTTTATACCCATTTAATTTTCCAAGTTCTTTTTTATTATCTTCCAATTCCTTTTTCATTTCAATTAAACTTTCTTCCCAGTTTACTAATTTTCCAATAGTATATCTCGTTATTGAAAGAAATACTAAACCTGCTGAGTTTGCACAATAAGTTATTTTCCCTTTTTTTGAAGTCTCTGCTCTTTCTATAAGACCCATTTCAAGAAGATGATTGACCTCTTGAGAAATCTTACCAGCGGACATTCCCGTGATTCTCTGAAGAGAATTTTGCGTGAGATCTTTTCTCGTGATGAACAAAATGAGGAGCCTTACAAAAAGAGAATCTCTTCCAGTAAACATGGGAGAGTTTAAAAAATGCGTGATGATTTCGTCTTCTATTATAAAGACTTCAAGATCAAAATCAATTTCAGGCGTGCTTACTCCTCCTCCTCTAACTTTTTGTCCATCATTTCTGGAAATAGTTTCCTATAAAACTTGAATATATCTAGGATTTCCTCAATTCTCTGAGATAAGTGGCTAGCACCTTTTTTGTCCTTGTTTATAAGACTCTTTAAAGTATTGTTTTTGTCTTTCAAGAAAATTTCTGAGGGAACAAAACTCTGAAGAGCAGTATCTAATCCTTTTGAGGTGAGATCTTCGAGTTCTCCTTTATATCGATATAAACACGTGTGAGTACCGGGAATCATTTTTTTCTCAAAAAAATCAGTTCCTAACATCACTGACAGAAAAGTTGATATGGTTCCAGTTGAAAATCCAGTTAGTTCTTTTATTTGTTTCTGAGTTAATTTTTTATGAATGAATAAATATGACGACATTTTCAGAAATTTTGGATTCACTCGTTTCTGCTCTCCAATATCAGTAAAAAATTCTACTAATTTTTCTTCGTATTTCTGAAGTTTTTCATCAAAAAGTTGATCTTCATCATTAATTTTTTCATTCACCGTCATTCAAGTATATATATGGTGAACCACCTATATAAAT
>JAEORV010000293.1 GCA_016840695.1 Promethearchaeota archaeon | reverse complement strand
TCTTCCTTCATAATACATCATATGGATTGATATATAAATATACTTTACCCGTAAAGGAAAATGAATATCTGATCTTAACTCATCTGGATCATAATAACATAATTATTTGGAGGTAGAATAACAAATGATGCAAGGAAGTAGTTTCAACATGAGCACGGCGATCCCAATGTTTTTCCTTTGGTTATCCATAATATGCATTTCTTTAGTGTTAGTATTTAAAAGCAAGATGAAAAAGTCATACTCTATTGTAATATTGATTGCTTCAATGGGGTTAGGAGGAATTCTTTTGGGAGCTATTCCAAATGCTATCATGCCGATATTGAATATACTCATGGTGTTCAGGAGTAAAAGCCCAATAGTAAGCATAATACCAATGATTGTAATTCTTGGAGTTTTAGTGCTTAGTACTTTTCTCATTGGACGAATATTTTGTGGATATGCTTGTCCAATGGGAGCATTACAGGAGCTTGTTTCGAAACTAAATTTTAAATCTAGCGTTAAAGAACAAAAAAGAACAAAATATGCAATTACAACATCTCAAAGAACCGCAAATATAATTCGGTGGTCTTTTTTCTTAATTTTTGCGGTTGTATCTGTTGTGTGGGGGCTATCAATTGTTCAAATCATAAATCCGTTTACAGGATTTAAGGTTTTTACAAATCCTTTTACTGTCGCATTAGTAATTCCACTCGTTTCTATTATACTCGTAAGTATTTTAAGTTTTTTCATTTATAGGCCATGGTGTAGGTATCTATGCCCATTTGGCGCAATTTCTACTCTTACTAGTAGATACAGCTTGTATAAACTATCTAGAACGGATGCTTGTAATGAATGTGGATTATGTGAACAAGTGTGTCCCACGCAAGAAGCTTATGCTAATAGTAAAAAAGGAGAATGTTATAATTGCAATCGATGTGTTGAAGTGTGTCCTAACGACGCAATTAAAATGATTAAGAAATAAATCAGAACTTCAATTTTTTTTTTTTTATTTTTTAAATTCTGCCATCCTCTTAATAACTTTTCTAATGGCTCTTAAGCCTTCTTCGTCTTCTTCGATCCCTTTTTTTCCTAAGTCTTTTGTCCATAAACCAGCGCCCAAATTTGCGCCAAAAGCGCCCCCCGCAACAGATATTATGTGATTTTGTTGATAGAAATCCAAGATAGTTCTAATCGCAATTTCTTGGCCTCCACTTCTATCGCCTCCTACTGCTAACGCTGCCCCGATCTTATTCTTGAATACCGTTGGGTTTTGCGCTACTAAAGCTCTACATCGGTCCATTAGGGTTTTCAATTGGCCTGATAAATTTCCTTGAAATAGAGGTGTTCCAAATAGAAAAAATTTCGCTTCACTCAATAAGGGATATAACTCTTTCATATTGTCCACATGCATGCAACCTTTCTTTTCTCTCACGCAGTAATCGCAGTGAACGCAGAACTTAATATTCTTTGCTCTTACCGTCCAAAATTCCGTTTCAAATCCAAATTTTTCAGCAGCATAGTTCAACGCATAATTCACTGCGAAATCTGTTCCTTGCTTTCTAGGGCTTCCGCATATGCCTAATAACAAGTTCTTATTTTCAACCATACTATCATTCTCCACTTGATAATTAATTAAGTTACTGTTTATTGTCTAAAAAGTTTTATAGTGCAATACATTAAATCACTTGCGATGGAATCGGATAAACCGTCTTTAGCAAGGATTAAAATTAAATTTCCAGATAAGATATGGATTTCTGAGGTTTTTAACAAGTTCCATGGTCTCAAGATGGAAATTGCTTATTTTCTTCCCTACGATTTGGAAAAGTCAATTGGAAATTCCGTCGTGGAGATTTTACATCACGATCTCGACTCAATAATTGATTTAATTAAAAACCATCCTAGTGTGTTTGAGTTTAACCTAATGGAACGCAATGAAAATCGAGTAAAATTTAATGTGAAAACCAAAGATCCGTATTTGTTATACGCTGTGATAAAATGTGGCGTTCTCGTTAATTTTCCGGTTAATGTGAGGGATGGTTATGCGTATTGGAAGTTAATTTCTTCAAGAGACAGGATTGATAAGCTCCTCACTCTATTTGAGGAAAAAGATCTAAGATTTGAATTGCTTCGAATAGGGAAAGCACCCTATAATATTGACGATAAAGATAATAAACTGAGCCTAGAAGAGTCGAAAGTATTAGATAAAGCAATTGAGACGGGTTTTTTTGAAGTTCCTCGAAAAATCTCGTTAGAGGAACTAGCAAATAGCTTAGGAAAATCAAAATCTGCATTATCGGTAATGTTGAGAAAAATAATCAAGAAAAAAGTAGTGTTAGAACTCTAAAAAATGAAGTTATATTGTATTTTCTAACCTGTCTATTATGTCGTTTTGAATTGGCTTCCCCAAATCAATAAACGTGGCATTATATCCACCAACCTTTACAATAAGATCTTGATAATTTTCTGGATGTATCTGAGCATCTTTTAATGTTTCAGTAGATACTACATTTGGTTGGATTTGCATGCCGCCATTATCGAAATAACCCTTTAAAAGGTAATAAAACTTCTCAATATTTTCTTCTGTTTCAAGATTTTGGGGATGTATTCGAACATTTACGGCCACTCCATTAGTAGCTAAATCATAATTCAATTTTGCTATTGAGTTAAGTACGGCTGTTAACCCATTCTTTTCAGTTTGATTGACTGGTGATAAACTGTTTGATAAGGGTTGAAATGCTTTTCGACCATCTGGAGTAGCTTTTGTAAATAATCCCTCTAAGACATGGATTCCCATTGTATAAGCCCCAGGATTGAAACGCCCCCCCCTTATCGTTGGGTGTTTTGTTACTTCGTTACAATAAAGATCCCATAATTCGTATGCTAAGGCATCTATTTCTTCTTTATCATTTCCCCATTGTTGATATTTATTCATGAGTTTTTTTCGCAATACGTTCTGTTTTTTATAGTTTGAATTCAAGATTTTAACAAGCTCAGAAAGCGTCATTAACTTCTCATCGTAAACAATTTTCTTGATATTATAGATAGAGTTAACTAGCGTGCCGAAGCTATATGCGGTAATCGAAGAAAAATTATATTTTGTCCCACCTTTTGTATACCCTTTCCCTTGTTCTAGGCAGTTATCGAGAGTAGCTGAAATAAATGGTTGTTGGCACCATTTCATTGCTTCTTCATCCATTATTGTTGCGATTTTCACTGACTTTTCAATATTGTACTCGAGCTGTTTTTTATATGCATCGAGAAACAGCTCATAAGTAATAAGGGTAGATGGGTCACCCGTTTCAAACTCTTCTTTGTGCTGGTTAAATCCACTAAATCCATTATTTAGCACTAATTCAAGGACTCCTGGGAGATTAAGAAACATTTGTCCAGTCGCACCATAGGTATTTCCTTGAGATGTTGGTTCAACACACCCAATTATGACATAATCACGAGCATCTTCTTTGGAATACCCTGCTTTTTCGTTTGCGGGTACGATAACATGATCATTATAAAATGCTATTCCAGATGTACTACGAAAGACTTTTAAAGCTTCAAGAAAAAAATCTTTCGGAGTATCTTTATGAATTCTAATGGATAAATCAGATGTAAATACTTTTAAGTTCTTGTAAGCTTCGAGAAACAAATAAGAAAGCTCGTTTGTAGCATCTTTTCCGTTTTTATCCATTCCTGAGATAGTTATTGTCTGAGTATTCAATCCAAGAGCATTAGCCGCATTTGCATAATCAGAAGGAAGTAACGTACAATTCCAAGTAAGTTTCAGGTTTATCTCTTCAACTAATTCCAAAGCTTCGGTTCTTGTGATACGATTTTGCTCTCTATCCTCTTTATAGTAAGGCCACAACAGTTGATCTAACCTTCCTAAAGCTAAAACGCTTCTGTGATATATTATATTGGCGATATTTTGAGTAAACCATATTAATAGAATTGCTTGGTAAAAAGTTTCA
>JAEORV010000292.1 GCA_016840695.1 Promethearchaeota archaeon | reverse complement strand
TTACTCCAAACTTCCTTAGGCAATTGGTCAAACATTTCATTTATCAGCTCCGGGGGTGTAAACACTTCGCCAAATTTATCTTTCTCTGATTTACGAACTGGCAAATACTTTTCTATTACTTCCAATATCTGTTCATTATTCATTTTAAGTATCATTTGATCATCTTGACCCATTTGCTCTCTAATACTAAGAAAGGAGATTTTAATTGAATCATAGAACTCTTTCATTTTCTGGTGTTGTAATAAGTCTCTCCACGATTCCAAACGCGATATGTATTTTTCTCTTGTCAAAGCATCTTTTTTCTCTGAAATTAAATCTAAATAACATGCTAGAACGTCGAAGTCGTCGGTATTACAGTCACACACAGCTCCAGAGCCATCCTCAGTTATTCTAATCATTTGGTTTAGGCAAGCTATAGGCTCATCACAATTGAAACGCTCGCTGAAAAGCGCTATAATAGGAATAACTGTGTTAGCCATTGATGCCAGGCGTTCAATAATATCTTTCCTTGAGAGGTCTTTTGGATCTTCCTCATCCTCTGCATAGTCTTCTGAATCACCATCGTCTTCTTTCTCACGGTACGCTGTCATGCGCTCCTGACCTTTCACAAGCTCCATTTGGACTCGTTTTCGATCTCTAAACGGGACTTCTTGCTTTAAACCCAAGTCCTTTTCTGCGACTATCTCATCTAAACCTTCAATATTACTGAGAAGCATCTTGTATAACTCAACAGCCTTTCTTCCTTTTGATGCCCATTTAAAAAAAGCATCTTGGTTAAGATCTAATTGGGTTTTGAGTTTTTCATAAAGGGCCGTGGTTTCTTTCTCTGATCGTTGTCCAAGTTGTATCCCATTTATATTGAATAAAAACAGCATATATTCTAAATCAGCACTCAGCTTTGTAGAAAGAGATTTGCTGCTATAGATCTCAGCATATTGATATAAAAACTGAATAGTCCTGTCTCGATAGAAATCAATGTAGTAGCCGTACTGCTTGCCTGGACGCTCTGTTAAGACACGAAACATAGTTTGATAATTTAAGTCAACGGATTTCAATGAGTCAAAGTTTAAGCCTATGTCAACGCAAGGCAGGCTAATACCTAAGCGTAACATGCTACCTGTCAGGATTATTAGACTTTTCCCTTTTTCATATGTTTCTCTTTCTTTCTGAATTATCCATTCCTTCACATCTTTTGCCTTAGTGTGTGCAAAATTAGAAACGCACTCGCCACTCATGATATAGTCTTCAGCAGCTAAAGCGGGGCTACGGAAATATTGGGCTTTCTGGCGTGTTATTACAATAAAACAGTAATTCTTATTGAACAACGGATTTTTCTGTAATAAAAGAACCATACCTCTGGCCAGAGGCTCAAAATTAGGTAAATTAGCACGTGCCTTTTCTTCAGAGTCGTCGTCCTCGGCTTCTTTATCTCCCTTACTTTTTCTTACAATAAGTTTTTTTTCCTTTATCCGTTCTCTACATTTCTCAGTTTCTTCGTCAGCAGTTCCATATAAATTCGAGTCTGGCAAAAACCATAACTCGCTATGACGTGAGCCTAAGACATCATAATTAAATGTTTTTGGATCCCGCAGTCTTCCATAAATACACTTTGGGTCTATTAAGACCCTTCCATCCCCTTCGTCTGTAAAATTACCAATATAACTTATAAGCTGTTCTACTGCTTTTGCATTCTTAAAAATTTTCGTTACGTCACGTAACTCAGCCTCATTCTCAGGCATAGCAGTGCATTGTAGATTGAGTAACCCCTCGTGCGTAACGATAACCTGGTCTGAATTTTCGGATTCAATTTGAGGTTGAATTAAAACAAGACTTGGATACTTTTGATATTCATTAGCCAATATGTTTAGATATTCGGGACCATAACGCTGTTCATATGATTCAAACAGATTATCTAATGTTTCGGAGACGACAGTTCCGATTTCACTTTCGTCGCTAGCTCTGGATTGTTTAAATTGGGAGCGCACGTCGATGTTATTTATGTTTTTCATCATTTGATTATCTTCATACGACCAACGAAGCACAATCGGGTTTTTTCCATCTAAGAAGTTAGTATACTTACTAAGTGGCTTTGCGTATGTCGCAGTAACCATTACAAACAAATCAATTCCTACATCTTGAGATACAAGGGACTCTAAAATAAGTTCACCAGACTTTTCAGACGAACCTCCTTTGTGGATTTCATCAAAATAGAAGTCTATCTTCTGCCCTGCTCCCAAAACCGGCTCGTAGTTCTCTCTGAGTTTATCGAATTGGGTCTTAAATTCTTTTGGTTTGACTTTGAATTGTTCCTGACTAAGAAGGAGTATATATTTCTGATCAGTATTATCACCAAGTTTTCTCTTTTTAGAGTTTGGGTCAGCTACTATTACTTTGTAGTCATTAAATTCGTCAAACTCTTCAAACATTTCCCGGAATTGTAATTCTGTTTCTGTCTTTGCACCAAGGACAATTAATACATTATTCGCAGGTCCATTTTGTAATCTGTCACGAATTAATCCCGCAATCATAAATGATTTGCCACTACGAGGTACAGCTCCCCAAACAAACTTTCTTCTTGGGACTTCACCTTCTAAATACGCTCTAGTAGTATTGACTATGAGCTCTTGATGAAATTTTAAGAATAATGATGGCTTGTCTCTTGACTTTTGTGAAACTCTACTATTATAAAATTCTTCGAAGTAAGTATTCAGTGATTCGATAGTCACTGTTTTATCTTTATACGATGATAACATATCGTATAATAGACTTTGGAACCACTGGTCTAATTCTTCTAAGCCAAATATGTTTTCCTGAGACACAATTCCTTTAAAATCATCCATTCGGACACGCGACTGTTTTTCTAACAACCTCTGCTTATTATTAACCATTATGGACAACTTAACGTTGTCGTTACCAACCTTACTTCGTAAATCGCTCGCTCTGTTATAGATTTTCAATACATCGTACTTATCTGCTTGTCCCTTCTCTTCGTTGTAGTACTTGTTTTGAATTAAAACGTAGGTGTCTTTTTTGATGTCTTTTTTATCCCTTTGGAAATCAATGGTGCATGCTGGTGTTTTGTTTTGTTTCATTTGCTTTTCATATTGAGCTTCACTAACCTTCGGTATTTTGAAAAATATATCTACCGAGCCTGCAGAGGAGCCATCATTAATTGGTGAGCTCATAATCTGTTTGAGCTCTAACGCTTTCATGTTTTCGTTAAAACCTTCGAGCTTGGCAAAGAACTTCTTATTTTTGCCCCAATAATTACTATCATAGTTTAAGACTAGCAATAGTCTACACAAAGCTTCGAATATATGCTGTTTCCTTGGAACTTCTATCGGTTTTCCACAAGTTCTGATTTGGTTACTGCTTGGAAAAACTTCTATAAATTCTCTAAGCGGTAAACGATACACGCCACCTATCTTATTACCTTTGCTATACGTTTTATGTATGTAATACCAATATAAACCTTGTAGAAGATCATTTAAGGTTGCTTTCTTGTCAATTTTTTTCGCAACATCAAACTCATTTTGGTTGCCTACAAAAAAATCACACATTACCCCAAATTGTTCATCTTCACATTCTCTTGCTAATTTGTTGACTTTATCTCGTTGCTGTTTTAAATGATATCGAGATTCGTCTTCCTCTATACACGCTTTATAATCTGTACGCTGTTTGCGAAAGCGTTCATTGATACTCAAAGACTTTGGAGTATTCATATGATATATAAAAACACATAAAAACTACATTTATAAAAACCTCACGTTACGCTCCATACTACTTCAAGAATTGTTTATAATAATGCTAATGTGTATTTAGAAATATCCTATACTTTATAAGTATTGATGGAGAACATCCCAATCTATGTTGCTCACTATGATAAGGCTTATAACAGGAAAGCTTACCTAGATAGTGTCCTCCCAATTCTTAATCCGAAGGAAATT
>JAEORV010000291.1 GCA_016840695.1 Promethearchaeota archaeon | reverse complement strand
AGCATTCTTTCAAGTTCTTTATTCAATTTTGATAAAGTAGTGTATCCATTACACCCACCTGTCCAGTCCTTGTCGTGTTCTGCTGTTCTTATCAATATGTCGTTGAGCCATTTATCTTGATTGAATCTTACATCACTGAAAGATATATATACATATTTATCATCTTTCTTTACAAAACCTGAGCAATGAAAATGTCCTCTCTTAAAATTCACAAGTGTCATATCTTCAGGCAAATTATTTTTGATATATTTTTCCAAGTCTTTAAAAAAGTTTATGAACTCTTCAGTTGCTACTGAAGACGACTCAAATTCATATCCTATCCATTTATTCATATTCATTTTACTTCCTCCTGGTTCAAGAAATATACATATTTCTTCCCCGTATTATCATAGATTAATTCGGAACCTATTTCATTCCTTTTACGCATAGGTCTAAGACTATTATTCAATACATCTCTACCAACATTCACTAATACTGCTAGCTCTTTAGTGGTGTATTTTCGTTTAGGATTCTTTTTTAGAATCTCTATTATTTGTCCTTGTCCCATTTTTCTTTCTCATCCTGTATCTGTGTTTTCTCCAACCATCACAAGCACAAGATATTGTTCTGTTATATTCTTTTTCTTCTTCACTTAATAATACGCCATTAATCATTGAATACACCTGTCTCTTATGGTCCAAAATAATCCCCATTTGCTGTTGAGACATACCCATACAAGCAATAATATTACTGGTATTGTTATATAATTTGGTATATCTCGTAAGTTGATTACTATTTCAGGTATATATATCTGCATTTAGAGTTTCACCTTTTTAGATATTTCATATATCTTCTGTAATGATTTCTCTTTATCTTTAGGTAGATTTTTTAATTCTTTTTCTTTATAATCTCCCCTATATAATAATAATCCTTGCCAATCTGTATTCGTAAGTTTCTTACTCATAGCAAAAAAGCACGTTCCACAAGGCCAACCATTATGTTGAACATCACATCCTGTTGCTCTCTTCAAAGACATCTTTAATACTCTCTTGTTCATTTTCAGTTACCTCCTGTTCTTCAGGTTTAGTTTCTAACATTCGTAAAGGTTTAGCTTTTATTCCTTTACCTTTTTTTAACCAGTAAATAAGTCTGCTACCACAATCTTGACATTCACTATGCCCCGTTGCTTTATTATATTTATATGATTTTTCTGTTTCACATTTGGGACAATATCTTTTTGATTTATAATTGTGTATTGATACTTTTTTTACTCTCCTTTTCCTTTTCTTTCTCTTGGTGTTTGTTTGTCTCATTTACTTCACCCATTTTCTTTATTGAATCTTTACAAATCTCAAAGTGACGTTTTAAATAATTAATCATATCTGCTTCTGTCTTCCATTCAGTTCCTTTAGCATACCACATATCAGCCTCAAAAAAATCTTCTAATATTTGTATTGCTTCCATAGGTGTTTCTGGAACCAAAGCATAACAATGATAAAACTCTTCTGATTTAATATGTTTCAATTTTTGTCGCCTCTATTCTTTTTTTTCTCTTATTCTTTGAACAAGAAATACACATCTTAAGTTTGACATTCATCATTCTACCACAATTAGGGCAAGCAGTTGCTGTTTGATTATCTCGTATTTTTTTAACCATTTTAATACTCCATATCTATATTACTCCAATTGCATAAAGCATTTGGACAATGGTCTAACGGTGTCCATAATTCTGGTATCGTCACTCTTCTACGCCTACCATCATTAATCAAATAATTACTACTATTCTTTGTGAATAAAATCATTGTGTTACAGCCTGGACAAGGCATATACATACTATCTCCATATATTTTTGGTTTTACCATATTCTATCCCACGCTTCTTGAAATCCTATAAATAATCCTGCTATTGAAATGATTAATATAATTACTGATGCTGGTATCCAAAAAGGAGACACTACCCAAATCCATTGCCAGTCAATTACGTGGCCTAATTTTAATCCTATGAATAAAACACCAAGTAATCCACTCACTCCTATTCCGTTGTTATCACCCATTTATGCACCACCATTTATTGTTATGCAATATACATTCCTCTTTATTAAAAATCAATACTTCATTACCATCTATATGTTTTATTGGTGTATTATTTTGAATTTCAATAATGTTATTTAATGATGTTTGTGTATTTGCTTTACCTAAAAGATATATGATAGTAATCACACATACCACTATTAAGATTAAACTAATTACAATAGACCAATCAATTTTATAAGTCATTTATTCCACCTTGGTTTCAAGCTCAAAATCATTCTTTCCTACTGACATCTTTATCTTCAATATCGCGCCAGTCGTTGTCTTTTCGCTTAACCATCTTGTAATAACCATATGAATTTCTTTTGGAGTCATTTAATTTACCTTGTAAATGTAAGTGTTTCAATTTTTGAATTGTTGCCAACTTATTTAGGTTCCTCATTATTGGAACTTCAATTGCTCTCATATGTGAAGGACGTTTTGACAACTTTGGATACTCTTTATAAATTTCTTGAACTAATTCTTTTGCTTTATGAATATAATATATAGCAGTAAAACTTTCATCATATTTGTAGTTATATATTTTGATTAAATGACCTTTTTCTGCAAGTCTCCTTACTGAATTTCTATAACCAGCTCCTATTTGTCTTGTAGGTTTTTTATATATTTTGAATCCTTTAATCATAAGGTCATCTAATATCTTTAATTGTATTTTTCCTAACTTTATATGTTGTCCTTTATCATCTAATGAATATCTATTTGAATTATCAGGGAGATTTTTATCTTTATACTTAGACATCTTATCCCGTATTTTTTCCATTTCAGTCATTATTCATACCTTATTTTCCTAAATATATATGATAGTAAAGCTACTATAATTGTGACTACTATCCAAGCTATGAAAGGGTGTTCTCGCCAGGTTCCCATAGTTCTAATTATGAAAAATGTTCCTGTTGAAGCCACCAGTATTATTAAAGCCTCATCAAAGACTTCAATTAATCTTTTTTCGTTCATCTCTTCTCCGTTTCAATTCTGCGTTGATTTTCCTTTTGGCCGCTTGTTTATTCTTTTTTGATTTTATTAAAGCATCTACCTCATCACGCATTTTGATTATATCATCTTTTATTCGTTCTATATCAACTTTTACTTCTTCAAGTTTATTTGAAGTATCCTTTTTGAAGTCATATAGTTGTGGTGTAGTGAAAGTCTTCAAATTTTCCCTTCTTTCTGCTCCTGCCATTGTTTTTTCCTCATTACACTTATTTATCTGTGATTATCATTTTTTCCCTTAGATGCGGGGTGACTCTACGCTTGATTTAACTTATTAGTGTTACGCCCTACTACCCGATAATCTTTAACAGCACCCTTTTAACAGGGGCGTTTGTTAAATCAGGGTATTACAGGGTCTATCTCTCATATGGAAATTGTAACCATTCATCTCCATAAATTTCTTGTCCTACATATAATGGTTTTCTGGTATTTCCTCTTCTTGAGAAAATTACTGCGACATCATATTTTTTGTAATCAGTTAATGTGGTTCCTGTGTCACAAATATCATCAACTATTAAAGTATTCTTATCAATATCTGTTATTGGAACCATCTTTAAATCTAAATAATGTGAAAGCATAACTGCTGGTATTAAACCACCTCTAGGAATTCCTGAAATGGATTTATACTTATCTTTTGGAATCATAAGATATAATCTTTCTATTAAGTGTGTATAATATTCCCAAGATATAGGCATCTTAGCTTGACTTAAATTTGGTTTTACCTGACTTATTGTGTCACTCATTTTTGTTTTCTCCTTAAATTTTTATCTATGTTTGTGAATGTATGATAATTGCCTCCACCATTCAACATCTCAACTCTTTTTTTATAATATTCAACTTTACGTCTCAAGGCAGATACTTCTACTTGATACATTATTAAAGCATCAATTAATCTATTATGGCGTTTCATTG
>JAEORV010000290.1 GCA_016840695.1 Promethearchaeota archaeon | reverse complement strand
TTGATGACACTTCCCGAGAACTAATAAAATTTCTGCACCTCTTGCGGCGGCCTCCTTTGCAAGTTCAATCCCCATCCTCCCGCTTGAGTCGTTACTTACAAATCTGATTTCATCTATATATTCTCGTGTTGGTCCAGCAGTAATTAAAACTTTTTTTCCTTCGAGATCCTTTTTAGCAATTACGAGATCTATGACTCTATCAATGATATCATCTATTTTAGCGATTTTTGCTTTTCCTTCGGATAATCGTGGACCTAAAATGTCAACACCACATTTCCGTAGTTTTTTTATATTCTCATCTAGAATTGGATGTTTGAACATACTCTCGTGCATTGCTGGAACGATTATTATTGGAATAGCCGAACCAAATGCAGTAGTCACAACAGTAGTTACAGGAGTGTCATCAATTGCGTGAGCAATTTTCGAAATTGTATTTGCAGTCGCTGGACAAACTAATATTAAATCAGCTCTTCCTACGGCTTTAGGACGTTCTCCTGCTAAGAAAATATGTTCGACTGCTCCACTTAAGTGTGTTATGACGGGATTGCCAGTTGCCCAATGCATTAAAGCAGGGGTTATTAATTCAGTTGCGGCTTTAGTCATAACTGTAATAACTTCAGCTCCTAATCTCATTAATTCTCTAGCAATAATTGGAGCTGAAATCACAGCGACAGAACCTGTCAGGCACAATGAAATTGTTTTCCCTTTTAAAATTGTACCGCGCGATTCCATAATGTCTTTCGAAGGATGCTTTTCTGACATTTTTTCGAATTTACTCATGTTTTTATTATGTGATATAAAACAATGCTTAAATTTAAACCATTCTTAAATTTATTATCTTACAAGTAAGAGGTTGTTTAAATTGTTAATTGGAATATTATTAAATAGAGTAACATGGGAAGTAAAACAAATCATCGAAGAATTAGAAAAACGAAATATCAAGTATAAGCTTCTCAATAATCAGAAAATATATTTTAAGCTAACTAAGGAGAAAGATTTGTTAGATGATTTTTCGATAATTCTAGAAAGGTCCCTTTCATTCTTTCGAGGTTTATATTCAGCAGCTATTTTAGAAACTAAGGGATATAAAGTTATTAATAATTATGAATGCATTAATTTAACTGGAAACAAGTTATTGACAAGTTTAAAACTGATTGAAAATGATATTCCAACCCCTCTCACCTGCATTGCGTATAAAGATGAAACTGCCATTGAGGCAATTGAGCAGATCGTGAATTATCCTACAATTATAAAACCTCTTGTAGGGTCGTGGGGAAGATTAATCGCTAAGTTGGACAATTACAATAGTGCAATGTCAATTCTAGAAGCTCGAGAAGCTATGGGAAACGTTTTGCAAAAGATCTTTTATCTTCAAAAAAATCTTATATCTTCAAATTCAGAGGCGCCAACAGATCTTAGGATATTTGTTGTTGGAGACAAATGTATTGCCGCAATGGGCCGTTATAACCCAGAAAAAGATTTTAGGAGTAATATTGCTATTGGAGGTACTGCTAAACCCGTTGAAATTACCGAAGAAATGGAGAAGTTAAGTCTTCAAGCATCTAAGGCAGTTAAAGGAGAAATAGTAGGTGTTGATTTGATGGAGGATAATGGGAAATTATCTGTAATAGAGGTTAATGGAACCCCACAATTTAAAGGAGTTGCAACTGCTACGAAGATTAATATTGCTACTGAAATAGTTGATTATATAATAGAGAATTACCATTAATGAAAAGATCATGATAGTTGTTGTAAAGATTGGTGGAGCATTAATCGCAAAGAATTTAGAAAATGTCATCAAGGACATAGCCTCAATTAGTCAAAATTATAGCGATAAATATAGAATTGTTATTGTTCATGGGGGAGGGCCTCAAATAGATAACACTCTTAAAAAAATGAATAAAGAACCAAAATACTTTAAAACACCATCGGGATATAGAACCAGATATACAGATCAAGAAGCTATAGAAGCAGCAATTATGGCTTTAGGAGGAACTAATAATAAACGCATAGTAGAAGCTTTACAAAAGAAAGGTATTAACGCGTTTGGATTTTCGGGAATCGATGGCGGAGTTATTGAAGCTAATCGTAAAGAAAAGATAATGATCTTAATTGATAATAAGAGAATCATAAAGCGTGGAGAGTTTTCTGGAAAAATTGATAACATCTCAACAACGATCCTAGACTTCTTATTAAAAAATAACTACTTGCCTGTAATTAGCTCATTAGCAAAAAGCAAAGAAGGAGAAATCGTAAATGTTGATGGTGATAGAGCAGCAAGTTATATAGCAAAAGCACTAAAATCAGATATCTTAATCAGTTTAACAGATGTTGAAGGAATTTATAAAGATTATAACGATAAAGACTCACTAATTAATAGCATTAAATCAGATCAGTTAGAAAATATGATAGAAGAATTAGAAGGTGGCATGAGAAAGAAAGCACATGCCGCCTTAGAAGCAATTGGAATTGGTGTGAAAAAGGTTATTATATGTTCTGGGTTAAATGAAACCCCCCTACTTAATGCTCTGGAGAAAAATGGAGGCACGGTGATACATAATGGTTAAAGAAGCGATAGATTTTTTAAAAAAATGTATTGAGATTTACAGCCCTTCAGGACAAGAAGAGGAATATTCCAAATTCATAGCTGGTTTTCTGGAAAACAAAGGCTTTAAAGTAAATTTTGATAGAGTTGGTAATCTTATTGCTGAAAAGGGAGAAGGAAAGCCAGAATTATTGTTAGTTTCTCACTTAGATACCATTCCTGGAGAATTACCTGTTATTGAAAAAGATGGAAAAATATTTGGTAGAGGAGCTGTTGATTGTAAGCCTTCGTTAGCAGCAATGGTATATTCTATATCTCAAATTAATTTTGAGCAACGCGATGTTGGAAAAATAGTATTTGCAGGCATCGTTCGTGAGGAAGATAGTCTGGAAGGAATTCAAGAATTTATGAAGTCTAATGTTAATCCTGATTTCTCTATATTTGGTGAACCTACGAAAATCAATCAAATATGTATAGGGTATAAAGGAAGAATATGCATAGGTTTTAGAGTTTTATCTCAGTCGGGACACGTGGCAAGCTCATGGCAATATATTAACTCAATTGAAGTCGCCTTAGAGATCTGGAACATAATTAAGGGTGTTTGTTGGCAATTAACAGAACAGCACTGTCCAACTAACGAACCGAAAAAATACTTTAACAAAATCATTCCTAATCTTTCGCTGATTTCGGGGGGTCAGTACACTAATTGCGTTCCTGCCACCTGTGAAATGCATATAGATATTAGATTTCCACCCGAGATAAGCTCTCAATTGATATTAAGCGAAATTAGGAGATGTGTTTTAGATTTTAAAAAAATCTATGAAAATAATGCTAAAGGCGAATTTCAAATACAAGAAAACATCTCAAGCTTGATTGAAGGTTATGAAATAAGCGGTAATGAATTGATTGTTGGAGCTCTACGTTGGGCAATATATAATACCATGAGAGAAAAACCAACTTTGATTAAAAAAACCGGAACAACTTTCATTAATCAAATAGGAATAGATTTTAACATTCCATCAATTACTTACGGTCCAGGGGACCCTAGAATAGAGCATACAAACGAAGAATTTATAGAAATAGAGGAATACAAGAAAAGTATTGAAATTTTTAATAAATTTATTTCAAAATTGAATGAAAATTATAAAAAAAGCAAATTTTCTTGAGATTTATCATTTAAGGTCAGTTGTTTCCCCCTATTTATGCTATAAGAATTTATCTTCAAGCCTTCAAGGATTTGTTCGAGTATTTTGATGATCCGTTCCTTATATGAATCTTGTTCAGGGTAATTATAACTAAATGTTTTCCAATGAGGGCGTTTATGTCCTAGTTTAAATTTCACTCCATTCATCGATGTCATATAAGAATTACTATCAATCTTTGTAGCAATTTGATCTGCTATTATGTACCAATGATATTTTGTTTGGATGCTAG
>JAEORV010000289.1 GCA_016840695.1 Promethearchaeota archaeon | reverse complement strand
CGCTTGTATGCTTTCCAACCTAAATAAACAGGGGAATATTTGGGGTCATCTGATTTTTTCTTCTTTTGTTTTCCAGACTTTTTTGGTTTTTCAAGCTCGCTTGAAGAGATATTGCCTGATATAGTTTGAAATTGCGGTGTTCCTTCTTGATCCTGAGAATGTTCCTTTGATTTTTCTTCATCTTCGTATTTCTTAACCGTTAATCCCAGGTTATTCAAGATGTTTTTCAATCTATTCTCGTAATCTTCTTTATCTTCATCAGTCATTTCTTTCTTTGTTCAATATGAAATTTCTTAAAATAATTCGGAATTTATTTTCGACCCCGAATATTTTTGATATTTCTTTCTCTTAATATATTAATTAAAAATTTCATTCAATATTTATAATTATAGTAAATATTAATTTATTATCATCATGAAAGTAATTGGTTTCACGGGACTCCCCGGGAGCGGTAAGTCAACAGCAATTGATGCAATTCGTAATATGGGAAAAATTGTTACGATGGGAGATGTAATCCGGAATGAAGCTAAGAAAAGAGGCATAGAACCAACCGGCGAAAATCTGGGGAAAATAGCAAAAGAGCTCAGGGAGAAAGGGGGAGATGGAATAGTCGCAGAAAAATGTGTAGAGTTAATAAAACAATTAAAGGACGACATAATTTTTATTGATGGAATAAGATCTCAATTTGAAATTGATGTATTCAGAATTTATTGGAAATTCCCCATAATTGCTACAGTTATTGACGAAAATACACGCTTTCAAAGGCTTTTCGAACGGGGAAGAAGCGATGATCCAAAAGAAATAGAGGAATTCAGAGAACGCGATAAACGCGAAATTGGATTTGGATTGAAAGAAGTTGTTGATAAAGCGGATTATAAACTCGAGAATACCTCTACTATTGAAATTCTCCAGGAAGAAACCAAAAAATTAGTCAAAGAATTATTAAAAAAACTATAACTCGTATGCTTGTTTATTTTAAATAATCCGCTATTGCCTTAGCCAAGGAAACCTTGCTCGCCTCGTTATCAATTGAATCCGTTCCTATAATTTCATCTGCTCCAGCATTTAATATCCTATACTTTGCTTGTTGTAATAACAAAGCGTGCGTTGCTACGGCGTATATTTTATTAGCACCACCCTCCTTGGATATTTTTATTGCGTTTGCCATGGTTCCTCCAGTGGCGATTATATCGTCCGCAATTACCACATCTTTATTTTTTAGACTTAGATTGCCAGACATGGTGATTTCTCCAGTTTTTACGTCTCGTTTTTTCTCAAAAACATTAACTTTAACATTTTCTCCAAAATGTTTTGCAAAAGCTTTAGATCTCTCAACAGCTCCTTTATCAGGGGATACGACTACTATATCGCTTGCTCCCAAAGATTTAATGTAATCTGCCAACAATTTCATTGAATCGATGTTCACGACCTTATTAACAATTAATTCTTGTAATACTTCGGGAGCATGAACATCAACGACATATAATTCGTCTATCTGCATGGAATCAATGATGCGTAAAACAACATCTGCAAATTGACACTCTCCAGGGCGAAAGATTTTATCTTGACGCGCGTAAGCGAGATACGGAATTACAACAATGACTTTTGAAGCCAGCATCCGTTTTATTGAATCAATCATCATGAAAAGTTCAAACAAGCGCGTGTTTTGATTTCCGTTTGAGCTCGGTCCTGTTGATTGAACGATGATGACTTCTTTTCCTTCGATTAGAGTCTCATCGTCAATATTTATTCGTAAATAATTTTCTCCATCAGGAAATGTCTTTGTTTCTGTATTTATACACTGAATACCTAACTCTCGAGCAATTCTAACTCCTAAGATCTGTGATGCTGGCCCTACAATGAGTATCTTATCCATTATTATTTTCATTCTCTTGTGTTTGTTAATATTCTAGTTATAATTTGATATTTAATTTTTTGTTTATGAATTCAATAGACCGAAAGAAGAGATCATGTCTATATCCTGAAAAAGCATGTTTACCACCTTCATAAATAATCACATTCTCGTCACTCAATCCTAATTGCTCTTTAATCTGTAAAAGGTTATTAAATGGGATGATATCGTCATCTTGACAATGACCTATTAAAATTCGTTCATTATTCTTTGGATTTTTCTTTAAATAATATTTAGGACTAATAAATTCGATGTCCTCCTCCGAAAACCTTACGGTAGGTACCGTGTGATAATCAAAACGTATACACATCGCAAGCAATAGTTTTACTCTTTCATCAATGTACCCTTGCGTTAAAATAATTGCGCCTCCTAGTGATCGACCGAAAAGAACAATATTATCTTCAAGAAGCCTCTCATTTTGCTTTTCAAGCACCCATGTTATTACGATCTCAATATCAGTAAAAATTTGTTGCATGACTTTAGATATGTTTCTCCTAGTTTGTTTAGCAGTTTCTCCATGGGCTCGATAGTCGTAAGTTAACACGTAAAATCCCGCGTTCGCAAACTTTTTAGAAAAAAGTTTTACAAAATAACTTTCCCGATGATCTCCGAATCCTGCCATGTTAATTATAAATGGTGCTTTTGGAAGCGTATTTTTAGAGTAATAAATCGTTCCTTTTAGGTTGATTTTACCGTCATCTACCGGAATATCAACGTCTTCTTCAAGCATTTCTTTAGCTATTAAGTAATCTTCCACTAAACGCCTCAATATATTGATGGCAAAATCAGCACAATGTTTCTCATCGGCAGGTAATCCATTTAAGGCCTCGTCGACTTCTTCTGGTTTTAATTTTTCGATGTATTCTATCGATTGGCCAGTAATTAAAAGGGTTATTTGACTCCCTGTAGCAACCATGCACCCGCAACCATCAGTTAAAAAACTTGCTCGTTCGATGATATCGTTATCGTTAATCTTCAAAAAAAATTCCATCGTTTCATTACGAATATTCTTATAACTTTTTGAAACAGTTATTTCATCATCTGGAGGTTTACCCCAATTTGGAGGATCGTGAAAGAGTTTAACAATTCGGTCATTATGGTCTTGAATGTCTTTTTCAATGATTTCCTTTTGAAGATTATCAACAAACTCGTCGAAGTTCTTATTAGGCATGTTAGTTTGCGTTGTTTCTTTTTCTATTTTAAAACAATATTAACTATATTAAAAATAATGATTAATTTAAGAAGTTTATTTAGATTCATCAAGATGCTTTAATACATGCTTTTCGAGTATTTTTAAAAACTCTTCTGGTTTTTGTTTATAATTTTTAACAATTTTTACTATATTCTCTTTCAAATCGTCATGTTCTTGGGTACATTGGCTTTCTGCTAAAAAGTCTTCTCCACGACGCATGGCTGCGGTATTTTCAGTAATATTTATTAGTTCTGCAGCGATGATTCCGTTTATATAAATTAAGTCTCCAAGCATTTGTTTAATATAGAGCAATACTGAAGTTGGGTCTGGCATAATATATTTAATCTATCTTAAAATAAAAATAAGGATTATTCAAAAAATGAATTTGTGTCTTAATTTATTAACAATGAAGACTATGAATTATTTTTAAACATCTCTTGTAAATTCTCTCGTAATAAATCCTTGGATTTTTTAAAGTCAAGAATTATTGAATTCGTTTCCTTTCCTAGTTCTGGATCTATTACAATCCCTTTTTCGATGCATTGAATCGCTTTATCGTAATCATTCTTATCGTAATAAGTGCTTCCCATGAAAAACCACGCTTTTGCATGGTTTGTGTTAATATTTACTGCTTTTATATATGACTGTATAGCGTTATCAAGGTCTTTTTTGAACTTATATGCATTTCCCATATTGTAAAACACATTGTCTTGTTTTGAATCAATTTTAATTGCTGTTTGATACATTTCGATTGCCTTATCAAAATCTTTCTTAAATGCGTGCGCTAAACCCATGTCATTCCAAGCGTTTGTATAATTATTGTCTATCTCTACAGCTTTTATATATTTTTCAATCGCTTTATCATATTCTTTTTTCAGTTT
>JAEORV010000288.1 GCA_016840695.1 Promethearchaeota archaeon | reverse complement strand
CGTATGTGTTCCATAGTATTTTAATGTATGTTCCGGCATTGTAAAATAAATACTCGGAACCTACTCCATTTTGGTTGTAATTATCGATGAGAATCCGGTGAAGCTCTCGATCATAAGCTTGTAATTCACCCCTCGTGAAATTACTCCCTTTTTCAATTAATGGTTTAATCGTTGTTGCTGCGAGATCTGCAGAGCACACACCGCACAATATTCCCTCGTAAAAGAAAGCCGTTACTAGACCGGCCCCTTCTCCTAATATCATCATTCTATCCAATGAGAAGTTCTTTATAGGATGCTTGGAAATATAGCGTATGATTGGTTTTGTTTCCGCTTTCAAACCTCCGATATAGGGTTTTACCCTCTTGTAATTTTCTATGAGGCGGTTTAATTTTGAAACTAATTCTTCGGGTGTTTCTTTAGAATTGCCAAGAAATCCTACATTCACTCGACCTTCTCCTTTAACCAGATAAAATGGACCGTTGGTGCTGATCTTTGGGTTGATATGAAAAACATAATTTTGAACCATTTGCTCATTAATTTTGTTTAAATCTCCAGTGAGATGCGTGTATATTCCTAAATATCGATCGGGAGTATCAAAACCACACGAGCGCTGTAGTTCAAATCCAGTAGAACCAGTTGCCAAAACTAATAACTTTGCATTGTACGATTCACCTTTATTATTGATGACCTCAAGATGGTCGCGATGTTTAATGATTTTCGATATTTTTTCGTGAAATCTCAGCTCCCCACCATTGTCTTGCAACATCTGGAGGAGTTTCTCAACGAGTTTCTCGGTATGACTCACGACACCAAAAGGCTCACCAAATTCCTCGGCGTACACGAGTCCGTCTTCTTCTGCGCCCATGTAATTCTTCTTAGCATGAGGAAGTGGAAACATTGACTTGTCTGAATAATCAATTTCGTATAAAAAGCGCTTATTATGTTCTGCGTACACATTAGTCGTAACCGCAAGGTTTTTTTCTTCTTTAAACTCAATAAGTAATGTTTTTGCAAACTTCGATGCTTTACACGCGAAAGTAGCTCCAGATATTCCTGCACCTACGACAATGACATCATACACGGCTTATCAAGTTGAGATTATTCTTTTTAATTATTTTACATAATGCTCATACCAATTTTAATTTTTATTTTCGCATTGGATTAGATTCTTAATGCGTTTTTTTCGTGAAACGGGTCATCAATCCCTTTAGATAATGACCATTATCTAGTTGTAGTTCGAATTAAGCGATCATGCTTTTTTTTTCTAACAGATAATCATCCTAATCAAACCAAATGTATAAATAATATTTTGTACTAATTTGTCTATAATCAAGTTTACCAAAAAGATAGTTAATATAATAATAAAAAGAGGTAGAGTTCACTTGACAAGTGTAAATGTTAATGATATTAACATGTATTACGAGATTCACGGCGATGGTTTTCCGCTCGTCATGATAACGGGAATATCTGAAAATATTGATTGGTGGATGCCCGATGTAATAAAGGCTTTTTCGCAAAATTTCAAAACAGTTATCTTTGATAATCGAGGCGCTGGCCGTACTGACAAACCTGAGGTTAATTATTCAATCAAAATGATGGCTGACGACACTGCAGGCTTAATGGATGCATTAAATATCGAACGGGCTCATGTGTTTGGCCTATCTATGGGAGGAATGATTGCTCAAGAATTGATCCTAAATTACCCAGAAAAAGTTGAAAAACTTGTTCTTGGTTGTTCAAACTGCGGGGGATCGAAATCACTATTACCCTCTGAGGATATCATAAAACTGATGCGATCAATGATGAAGCTACCCCCCAAAGAAAGGCTTCAAGAACTCATGTCGCTCTTCTATACGGAAGATTTCATCAAGAATAATCCCGAATTTATAAAATCGTTTATACAGCGGATAATCATAGCGCCAATCACGGCGGATGCATATCAGCGTCAACTTACCGCAGTATTGGGACATAACTCGTATAGAAGACTTAAAAAAATACAAGCTCCAACCTTAATTATTCATGGAAAGAAAGACGTCTTAAGCCCTGTTGAAAACGCCGAAATATTAGCTGAAAAAATCCTTGGTGCTAAGCTCCTCTTACTTAATAACGCCGCTCATCATTTCGATCAACCGGATACAGATAAAGTTATCAGTTCCATATTAGAGTTTCTAAAAGCACCAGTTGAGAAAGTAATAGATAAAGTTGTTTAGATAGACATACCAGAACTAACTAATATAAGTTTTTCAATATTATTTTTTCTTACTTCTTTTTTAGATTTAAACCTTTTCTTGTTAGTTAATTGATTTTTTAGTTTATTGAAATGAATGATAAGTAAGACCTGACAGAATCCAAAAAGGATTATTAATTAAACTGATCTATTAAAGGTTCAAATAGACGATGATATTTATGATTATATAGCGCACGATTTTCAAGAAAAAATTTATCTTACCCTTTTTAATTTTCTTCAATGGAAATTAATTATTTAATATGGGAAAATTTAATAATTTTTAAAATATTAGTCACGACTATACCTAAACAATGCCTAATACTGGTCTGAATCGAACCTTTCACTTCCCTTTTGGGACGACTTAAGGCTTCAAATTTTAAATATTTGGGAAGCCCTATGTTATGCCTAAATGAGAATTGGAACAGGTCTATCATCCATCCCTTAGGTCTTATTCATGACTATAAAAAAAAAAGTTTGAAAAGGCCTAAACAATGCCTAAAAGGGAACCGAAACGGGTCTTTCGCGTTTTTTTCGCTATATCGGAAGGACATGCCGGTATGTTCTGAGATATTACAAAAAAGTAAGGAACAAAAATAAATATAAATTCGTAGATCATGATATTAATAATTTAACAAAGAAGTGGTAAATAATGGTAGGTACAGATATTTATTGTGGATATAAAATAGAAAAAGCACCCGAAACGCTCAAACCAAACGATGAAATCGAGGGAAAATTCATAATAGAGAATAGAGGCAAGAAGGACCAGAAATTAAAAAAAGTATTTATTGAAATTAAAGAAATTTATCTTGAGAAAGTTGTTTCGACAAATCCTGAAACAGGGGAAAAAACTAAAAGTTATCCAGAAAGAAGAAAGGAGTTAGATGAAATAGATGTTGTAAAAGGAGATAAGATTAAAGCTGGTGAAAAGAAAGAATTTGATTTCAAAGTGAAAATGCCAGGTTCATGGTCGAATAAAAAGAAAAATAAAATCAAAGAGTGGCGGTTGGAATTATGGTTCAATCAAAAGACGAAGATGGTTGCGTCTAGAGGCTCACATAAAAACGATGCCACATGTGTGTTACCCGTGAAAGGATCAAAACGAGAGCCTTCCTTTGGTAAACTCCCTCCTAAAGAGAAAAAGGATAAAGAGAAGAAGAAAGAATAAATTAAATAATATTTTTATATTTTTTTCTAAAATAAGTGATTAATTATTGCTTACTTAGATCTTTTAAGACTATTGAAGCTCCATCCATGTCAACGCGCCATTCGCTTCCGCATTCTCCACAGCGGTATTTCTTACCATACATCCGAGGATATGACATTATGATGTTGTTTTTATCGAGCTCCTCGTGAATCAGTGCTTTTCTCTGGTTCCCGCATTTTGGGCATTTTCTTTTACTATCGGCGAATCCTTTTGAAGTTTCTTCCGCTTCATACGATAATTCATCGGTAGTACTCGAAGATTCGTAAAACAAATCATCTGATAATGCGTCTTGAGGGGGGGCAGGAGGTTCAATCTGTTCATGGATGACCTCTTCTGGAGTTTCTTCGGGGATGAACTCTTCAGTTACTTCTTCAACAGGAAGGGGCGTTGATTCCTGAAGCTGGACTTCTAACTCACTAATCTTTTTAACATAATCAATGTTTAAAGCAGCTAGCTTCTCATTTTCTTCTTCGAGATGGGATGTTTCTCCCATGCTTGCTTTAGAAAGTTTTTGAACTTGCTTTTGCAATTCTTTAATCCTTGTCTTATATTTCT
>JAEORV010000287.1 GCA_016840695.1 Promethearchaeota archaeon | reverse complement strand
TAATGTCATCAAAAGACATAATGATATATACGAAATATGGATAAGAGTGGTATTAAATCTTCCTATTTAAACATATAGGCGAAAAACAAGTTTAATCCAAGAGTTCTGATACCTTCTTAGCAACGCTTTGGATGTTGAGAAACACCATTCCAAGTTTTGCGTCCTTTTGGCAGAGCACGCATAATATGGCATTATTACCGGCTTTTGATAAAATTATTGTTCCATCTTCTCCTTCGATAAGAATGCGTTTTAGAGCTCCTCTCGCAAGCTCTTCAACAGCGCGTTCAGAAACGCTCTGGATTGCTGCCGACATTGCACTTACAATACCATCGTTAACATCTCTTGCCAGAGCAGAACAAATCGGAAGGCCTTGAACGCTGACAATCGAGCTGCCTTGAACATCAGAGTTCACGCTTTCAAGTGTTCTTAAAAGGTCAGTTAATTGGTCGATATTCTCAGACAACGATGATTTCCTCCGACAGCTTAAAAAGCTCGACGAGCTCGCATTTATATTTTTTATGAAAAATTGGTATCATAAGTACTTTTATAACTAATATAAAAGTAATTATATTAATAATTTATTTTTCTTCGAATTTTAATATTGACTTCTTCAATTAATAATTATAAATTTATTAATAACTATACATTAAAAAATATTTTTACTTTACAAACATTACAATATTTAATGACTGAAAATAATACTGGCAAGGATAAGAGCAAGGAAGAGTTGGAAAAAGAGGAAGAGGAAAAAAAACTAAAACTTGAATCGCTTGAAAAAGCTGGAAAAATTGCTCAGGATGTAAAAAAGTTTATTAAACCAAAGGTTCAAGTTGGAATAAAAGTCTCAGATTTAGTAAACGAAGCTGAATCTAAAATTATTGAATTAGGTGGCGCCTGTGCATTTCCTGTTAATGTTAGCATAAATAACATTGCAGCACATTACACTTCTCCCATAAAAGAAGATAATTTAACAATCAACGACTTTGATTTGATAAAAGTTGATTTAGGCGTTCATATAGAAGGATATATCGTCGATACAGCATTTACAGTTAATTTCAGTGATAATAAAGCTTTAGAAAATATCATACAAGCCACTGAGGTGGCTGTTGAAGCCGCCAAGATGATGGCTAAACCTCAAGTTAACACGAAAGAAATTGGAAAAAAAATCGAAGAGATTGTAAGGGGATTTAAATATAATCCTATAAAGGAATTAGGAGGGCATCAAATAGAAAGATGGACCGTTCATGGCAAAAAAATCCTTCCAGAGTTAGGATCCCAGCACGGAGATAAAATGGAAGAGGGAGATGTTTTTGCAGTTGAAATTTTTGCATCAACTGGAGAAGGTTCTATTCACCGTACCAGTGCTGCGCAAATCTACGAACTTAATCCATATGTTGGCCGTGTACCCTTACGCAGGAAAAGTTCGAAACAAATTTTGGGTATAATAAATAAACAGTATAAAACTTTACCATTTGCAGAAAGATGGTTAGCTAAAGAATTCCGCATGGGTATTGGATTTGGTTTACAAGAATTAATTCAGCAAGGTAAACTTCAGGTGCATAACGTGCTAGCTGAGAAAAAAGGTGTTTATATAGCCCAATCGGAAGAGACAATAATTATTACTGAAGACGGGTATACTCAACTAACTTGATTTTTAACTATATATATTATCTTTTATTTAAAGTGACAATGAAAAAATTAAAGATTTGCCTCGTATCTTTAACCATCCCCCCAGATAGACAAGATGGAGCTGCGAAATTTTTTAGAGGAATTTTCGAATATCTCAAGCAACAAGGCCACGATGTTTATTTAATCACGGGTAAATGGGGCATTGATCTTGGAGATCCAAGGATTAAACAGGTTAAAATAATTAAAAAGCGCTTTTTATGGATGCCTCAATTTGCGTTAAAAATAATTCATTTCCTCAGATCCAATGATTTTGATATAATTCACGCAAACGCTCCAAAAGGAGCTTTACCAGTAATTCTTGCACGTAAAAAGAAATTTATTACTACAATTCACGATTTAGGCCCTTTCGAGACTAAATTTACGAAAATTCCCGTAGAAAAGATCCTAATCAAACAAGTGGTACAGAAATCGACAATTCTTACGACATGTTCTGAATTTATAAGAAAGGAAATCAATTACTTTGTTCCTGAAGTTAATCTTAATCGTATCTTCAATCTTTATTCTGCTATAGAAGATAAATTTAAACCCTATCCTAAAGAAGCTCAACAATTAAAAGATAAATTAGGGATTAAAGGGCCAGTCCTTCTTTATATCGGACGCGTTGCTCATTACAAGGGTGTAGGCGACATTATTAAAGCCTATAAGATTGCTAAAGAGCAAATTCCCGATCTAACTTTAGTTATCGGGGGCGAACCTGATTTTAGTACTCGGAAAAAATACGACGAATGGAAGAACAATCATAGAGACATTTATTTTGTTGGATTCGTTTCAAATGAAGAAATTCCTTACTATTACAGTATGGGAGATATCTTTGTCACATATTCTCACGCTTCTGAAGGATTTGGTTTAACTCCCGTGGAGGCAATAGCCTGTGGAACGCCAGTTATATGCTCTTCTTTATTAGCGTACAAAGAAGTACTACAAGATAATGCCGTTTTTGTTCAACCAAGAGAACCAAATAAATTAGGGATAGAAATAGTAAGACTTATCAAAAACGATGATTTAAGGAGTAACTTAATTGAAAAAGCTCAAAAATTCATTAAAAGATATACATGGTTCGAGGTTGGCAAAAAATTAGAAAATGTATATCACAAATTTTTGAGTGAATGAAGATTTTCGTCAGCTCAATCTTTCTTTTACCATATTAAAACAAATCTCAATTGGATTTTCAAAATGAGCAATTTTTTCCTTAAATGATAAATTAAATCGATTCGAAGAAGGACCTTTTTCGAGAATTTCAAGTGCTCTATTTACAATCTTTTCAGGGTCCCTTATGTGATGCAAGGGAAAACCACTATCAAGTAAGAATGTTTCTTGTGGTGCAGAATCACCCGGGAAATATTCAATACTCGGGACGCTTAGTAAACTAGATTCTCTTACGATTGTTCCACCTCCACTTATCACCAAGGCGCTATAAAAGCATAAATCGACAATATATGGTAAATATTGAGTAATGAAAACATTCTCGTTGTTTGCGTGTTGCTCGAGTTCTTTCCGCAGAAACTGTTCTTGTTCGCTTGTCCGAACAAGGAGAAGGTATTTATAATCGGGAAACTTTGAGAGAAGTGGTGGCAATAATTGACTAATCAGGGTTTCTTCTGGTTTGAGTTTATCTATTAAATAACACGCAAGAGAAGGTTCGCTTCTCATGATAATGAACTTCCCTTTTTCTAAATCGAATTGTCCAAGATAATCGCGTAAAATATTAGGATTAGGTTTATATTCTGAAATCCACGCGATTTCATCAAGGCCATTGTAACGAACGATTCTTTCTCGATCTGCGTGATATCTAATATACGATTCAATCGGAATGCATTCAGCAGTTATTATTTTATCTAAAAAGGGAAATAGTAATTTACATACCGGCACATTTCGTGGTTCATCGTTGATGCCAATTGAGGGAATCCCTAATCCATATGCTATTCTCGCACCTTCGATGGAAGAGAAGGTAACGAAATGATCTGGATTGAATTTTTCCACATGAGGTAAAAGTTGGCTTAATCTATCAATATATGTGTAAAGTTTATCAATTAACCTTGCTCCACCGTGTGCTCCAACTTTGATGTGTTTTACTTTATTATCCTCTAATATTTTATATGTAGAATCATAATCCCTAGCAGTAATTAAAAGCTCAGCACCCTCCTCTTGAAACTTTCTAAATAAGGAGTTAAACATGATTGCTGTCTTAGGTTGCTCAACATCAATCCAAATTTTTTTTCCAGCAAGTTTTCCACTCATGATAAGTCCTAAATAATTGTACAATAAATATTTATTGCTTTCAAATTTGGATAATATTTAATAATTAATAAAAAATACTTGATTTACTTACGGCTA
>JAEORV010000286.1 GCA_016840695.1 Promethearchaeota archaeon | reverse complement strand
ATTATAAACGTGGAGAATGCTTGTGCCAGTGCAAGCACTGCATTACATGGCGCTTGGGCCACAATAAAAGCGGGGCTCTATGATTGCGCATTGGCGATTGGTGTTGAAAAAATTTATAACGAAGATCGGAAAAAAATGATGCAGGGATTTATCACCTATACTGATGTTGAAAAAACAACGGCAATGGTCGCACAATTAAAAAAGATGGCTGAAAAAAAAAAAGCCAAGGATGCAAAAAAGCAGGGAACTGAAGGTACTAAAGAAAAAAAAGGAGGCCACTCTGCTTTCATGGATCTTTATGCCATGGCTGCCCGTGCTCACATGAAGAAGCATGGAACTACTAAACGACACTACGCTATCGTTGCGGCAAAAAATCACACCAATTCAACGATGAATCCACTCGCCCAATACACATTTCCAATGACCGTCGAAGAGGTAATGGAAGATTACGAAGTTTCTTATCCTTTGACCAGATCTATGTGCGCCCCCGTAGGAGATGGAGCCGCAGCAGCCATTATTTGCTCTGAAAAATACTTAAAAGAGCATCCAAATCCTAGAGCCGTTTTAATAAGAGCATCGGTTTTGAGATCTGGCTCGTGGAAAGAAGACAGTATTGCAAAACGAGCCTCTCAAGCAGCATATAAAATGGCTGGTCTTGGTCCGAAAGATATAGATGTCGCGGAAGTCCATGACGCTACTGCATTTGGAGAAATACACCAATCTGAGCAGATGGGCTTTTGTCCCATAGGTAAAGGCGGGGAGTTTGCAGAAAGCGGAGCTACAGCGATCGAAGGGGAAATACCAATTAATCCGAGCGGAGGCTTACTCTCCCGTGGTCATCCAATTGGGGCTTCAGGCTTAGCACAGATTTACGAGTTGGTAACTCAGTTGCGTGGAGAGGCAGAAAAAAGACAAGTTAAAAATCCTAGAATCGCCTTGGCCGAAAATGGAGGAGGAAATATCGGAGTTGGAGAAGCAGCCATGTGCGTACATATTTTAGAGAAGATATAATTATACATATTTATATAACCTCATATAATAAGAAAAAAAAAATACAAATGTGAAATTTAAATAGTGAGAAAAATGTCGTGGGAAAAATACGAATCAGCAATACGTCCAAATATGAACGAAGTGCATATGGGCGTACAGAAGGTTGATGAAACTAAATGTAATAAGTGTGGATTATGCATTCAAAATTGTCCATTTAGATGTTGGGAAAAAGATGCTAATGATATCCCCGTGATGAAGGAAGTATACGCATGTTTTAGTTGCTTTAATTGCATAGTGGCTTGTCCAAACGATGCCATTTCAATAGTGGATACTTATCATGTTGATGGGGGATATTGGAAAACAGAGGATCTTCCCTTACCCATAAAAAAACCACTTCAGCCTAAAGACAAGGAAGGAAATACCGCAGAATGGAACGCTATCGAAAAAGCTGTTTTTACTCGGCGCAGTGTGAGAAATTTCAAGGAGAAACCCGTACCTGATTCGATAATTCAAAGAATTATAGAAGCTGGGAGGTTTGCTCCAACTGCGGGGAACTGTCAACCATGGAAGTTTATTGTGATTACCGATCCAGATATGATCGATAAGATAAATAAAGGAGTTTATAAACTTATAAGCGCGTTATATAATATATATTTAGACAACGAGATGGCTAAGAATTTAGTAGGTGTTGCGGAAAACGAAGGTGTTGGAAATCTTGATCCAAGGGTTATGTTAGGTGGAATGGGAACTGTGAGTAGGGAAGGTGAAGAAACCGTATCATTAGGTGCTCCCGCTGTTATATTAATATTAGGTGATGAGAGGGCTCCAAGTGGTGCTAGTTTAAATATTGGTATATGTGGTCAAAATATGAATTTAGTTGCCCATTCCCTCGGGATAGGGGTATGTTGGAACGGTTTCTTAAGTAGGTTCCTTGATAACATTAGATCTTTAAAGAAAAAGCTAGGCATTACAAAACCATGGAAGATTATTACATCTTTAAGTCTTGGTTATCCTAAATTCAAACAGGAAGGAATCGTCCCTCGTGAAGATAGACCAGTAATTTGGTTCCGAAAAGAAGGAACCAGTACCGAAATACAACAACAAGATGTTAAAGTGAAAGAACAGACTTAACTTAAACAGAATAAAAGAATGGTATATCAATGGTAGTAACAAAAAGAAAGTACAAGAAAAACGTTCTTAGGGATGTATTAGCACAAAAGGCTGAGACTTTAGGAGATAAAAATTGGTTGACTTTTGTTACAGATTTTGATAATGGCCTCGACGAGACCTATTCTTATAAGGATCTGCATCTCTTCTCAAATCGTCTTGGAAATGGATTGTTGAATTTAGGTTTGCAAAGAGGAGACGGAATAGGATTAATGGAACCGAATTCTCCAGAGTTTTTATTTACTATATTCGCGTGTTTCAAAATTGGGACGTATACATCGTTAATAAACACGGGATTAGTAGGAGAAGGATTGATTTTTATCTTGGATCATTCGCAAGCTAAAGCGATAATTATCAATCACGAATATTTGAACACGTTCTTAGAAGTTAAAGATCAATTAAAAAACATAAAACATGTTATAGTTAATTTAAGGGACGCTCCAAGCGATTTCAAATTACCCGAAGGCACGATCTCCCTTCAAGAGGTAATGGAAGCATCAGATGACGATATCACTGTCGAGATAAGCCTTAAGGATATCGTGATATTAATGTATACCGCCGGAACAACGGGACTTCCAAAAGCCGTGACGTTTTTGCAGGGAAGGTTAATAGGAGGATATAAGCTAGAATATGTGCGAAGTGCTTTTAAAACAGTATATCTTCGTGGGGATGATGTGTTATTTACCGCTTTACCATTAGCTCATGCAAACGCCCTATTTATTACCACTTTTAACGCTTACCTTAACGAGCGACCGTTAATTCTCGGTAAAAAATTCAGTGCCAGTCGACATTGGAATATATGTAGGAAGTATCACGTCACGCAATTTAACACGCTTGGAGTTATGATTCCCATCTTAATGAAACAACCGGAGCAACCAAACGATAGAGAGCACGACGTAAAAATCGTACACTCTGCTGCTTGTCCGAAAGAAGTATGGGAAGCTTTTGAAAATAGGTTTAACGTCAAAATACTAGAATTTTATGGTGCTACGGATGGAGGCGGATTCATGTTAAACGCCATGGGATATGATGAATATCCCGTAGGTACAATGGGAAAACCCATACAAGGACAAAATGCCTCGATCTTAGATGACGATGGAACTCACTTAGGCCCAAAAGAAGTAGGAGAGCTAGTTTTTGAGTGGAAGGAGAAGGAAGCCAAACAAAGAACTGTGAAATATTATAGAAATGAGGAAGCGTCAAATAGCTTGATTGTAGCAGATAAGGACGGTAAAAAGTGGTTTAGTACGGGAGATTTAGCGTACTACGACGAAAATGGCTGGTTTTTTTACATGGATCGAAAAAAAGACGTTATTAGAAGACGTGCAGAAAATATTGCAGCATATAGCATTGAAAGAATAATCAATCAACACGATAAAATCTTAGAATCGGCTGCTTATGGTATTAAGACAGAATTAGGGGAAGACGAAGTGATGGTTGCCACTGTACTCCAACCAGGGAGAACCATGACGCCCGAAGAGTTGTTAGATTATTGTAAGGGCAAAATGGCAGATTTCATGATACCAAGATATATCGAATTTGTAGACGAACTTCCAAAAAACATGGTTCATAGAATCATGAAACGGGAACTAAAAAAACGTGGTATTACCCAAAATACTTATGATAAAGAAAGTAGAAAATGAAGGATTTTAAAGATAAGGTTGCGGTTATTACTGGAGCGGCTAGTGGGATAGGATACGGGCTCGTTGAACATTGTATCACAGAAGGAATGAAAGTTGTATTAGCTGACATAGATAAAAGGGGTTTAAAGAATGCTGAACAAAACCTAAAAGAATTATATCCTGAAGCAGAATACATCTCAGTTATAACAGATGTCTCAAAACCTGAGGATGTGGAAGCACTAGCA
>JAEORV010000285.1 GCA_016840695.1 Promethearchaeota archaeon | reverse complement strand
GTTTCATGAATCTTTCGCTATCTGAGAGTAATACCCTAACAAATTTCCTAATATATCCCCCCAATAATACAATAAGCATTGCAAAAAGAACTAATAATTATTAAACTTAGAATGAGTTTTTTATCAAATCCATCGTTTTGAATCAATTAAAATTCGTGTCTGCATTTGATACAGACATATTTTGTAGCATAAATTCTTCTTGGTATGTAGCTGATGATTCGGGTTTTATCTTCGTATTCCTTAATACTAGGGCCTATGGCACCACAAATGGGACATTGTCTCTTATTTACGACATTTGAAGCACTGTAAGGTTGTGATTGGTTAACATATTGATTAGGAGTGGGGGGCGGGTTTGGTGGGTGATAGATTGCCGTTCTTTGAAGTGCTTGTTGATTACTAGTCTGTGTTGAATATTGATCGTAAGATTGGCTTTGATTTGTTGCTTCATTAATTCTCTTTAATTGGACCTTTAATTGCAAGTTTTCATAATTTAATTGATGAATTTGATTATCTTTCAAGTCTAATTGAGCTTTATAATCAAGAAGTCTTGCTTCCAATTGGTGAACTTGATTTGACAATTCTCTTATTTTGCTTTCTTTTCTAGAACTTAAATCTTGATACATTTTTCTACTGTTCCGTTTATATTACAAAATTGTAAAAAAGTGGATTTCCCAATTCATTAATGATGAGATTATATATAAGTGTTATTACTCTGTTATTATTTCTTGAATCATCTATTCTGTTAATTTAATTAGCCTTTATTAAGATATGAAGTGAATTTTGGTTTCGTATTCAAGAGATAACTATTTTTTAATAAATTAATCTAACGATCTTCAAGTTTTCTTATAACCATTATCACTTTTGAGTTTCCATCCATGTCATTATATAATTTTGCCCTGAAATCAACGAGAATATAATTACCCTCCTTATTTCTAAGTCTAATTTCCGCCCTTTGCCCCCCTTTTATGATACCATCTCTCAATGCTTTGGTTGCAAGCTTTAAATCGTCAGGATGGCAGAGATCAATTGGTTTTAGCGTTTTTAAATCTTCTTTTGTATATCCTGATATCTCTTTAAGGGCTTTATTCATGTATTCGTATTCAAATTTAGAATTGAAAATTCCCACCATTTCATTCAAATTCTCTACAATATACTTGAATTTTTCTTCTGATTCCCTTAATTTTTGTTCTGCTTTTTTCTGTTCGGTAATATCTCTAAGTGAGGATATAAAGCCGATCATATTTCCATCGTCATCGTAATAGTCTGTTGGTGAAGCTGAAAACCAAATATAATGCCCATTCATGTGTTTTGCCCGAAATTCAAATGTAGAATCATTTGCCGTACTTTTTCTTTGAATTGCACTCTTAAAACTCTCAAATATGTGTTTAGCGTCATCAGGATGGACAAATGAAAAACCGGTATCCATGGTAATTTCTACTCCCCCTAGCATTTCTGATATTTGATGAGTGAAGAATTTAAATTTCCCATCTAATCCAATAACAAGAATGCCATCTTTAGTTTTCTCGACGATATCTTGATATTTTCGTTCTGATTCTCTTAATTTTTGCTCTATCTCTAGAATATCAGTTATATTAAAAGCTGATACTTGAAGTGCTATTATCTTCTCATCAACATCTTTAATAGGTGAAACATTAATAATGTATGTTTTTTGTCCAGTTGGGAAATCATAAGTTTCCGTGTATCCTAGTGGTTTTCCCGTGTTAAAAACTTCTAAATTTATGTTGAAATTTTTTTCAGCTTCTTCTGGCGAAAAGATATCAAATAATGTCTTTCCTATGAAATCTTCGGGTTCACCGCCTAAATCCTCTGCGCCTTTTTTATTTATTAACAAAAAAACGCCTTCCTTATCAATGATTGTTATTGCAGATTCAGAATTTTCAAATAAACTCCTATATCTCATTTCAGATTCTATGAGTTGTTTTTCTGCTTTCTTGCGTTCGTTTATGTTTCTTGAGATGAGAATATATTTTTTTCTACCGTCTTGAGCTACAAAAGAATTTCCTCGAAATTCCACCCATTCCCACTCACCATTTTTATGTTTTACTCGGAGTTCCATTTTTCCTCCCTCTTCTTTTATGATATCTCTGAGTTCCTTTGATTCTCTATCGTCCGGATGAAGTAAATCAAAAGGACTCATTCCCATCAATTCCTCTGATGGGTATCCATTTGAAAATTTGCGGGAGATAAACTCGAATCGAAATTTTTCGTCAATGATGAAAATGGTATCTGCAGATCTTTCAAAAAGTAAAGATAAAAAGTCTTCTAACTGAGGAGATATGGAATCTCCCCCTTGTCCATCTGAAGTCATGTTAATACCTAACTGTTATTATAAAGTGATAATAAGAAATCTCATATATATATCAATAGTAAAAAATTTAAATCTGAGTTTTCTTTCCTTTGTATGTTCCCCAAGAAAGTCAAAATTAACCCTGAGCTACTCTTTTAGGGTACCTACTCTGTGCTTCTAAATTCTCGTAAAACAATTTTTCAATTAATTTCTGGCGTAATTGCGGCTCTTTAAACCATAGATTGTTCAATTCATGAGGATCATTTTTTCTATCGTAGATTTCACCATAATCGCGCAAGCCTAAGTAAACAGTCATTTTATACTCGTTAGTGACCAAATATCTTAACCTCGCTTTTAGACCAAATATCTCCTCATCCTCCTCAATCAAGCAAAAATTTCTAACTTCTGCGGTTGGGTCCTTTAAAACCGGAGTGATATTAACACCTTGCATATCTGGAGGTTGATGGCGAGAGCTAACACGCAATAATTTCAGTAATGTTGGAGCAAAATCGATAGAACTCATTAAAGAGTCTGATATTGAATCAGGTTTAGTAACTCCCGGCACTTTCCATATCATTGGGACATTTAAAACGCCATTAAAAGGAGAAAGCCCTTTTAAAATGAGTCCGTGATCGCCCATTAAGTCGCCGTGATCGCTTGTATAAATTACTATAGTGTTATCAGCCATACCTAATTTTTCTAAAGCACTTAATATCTTTCCCACGCCTTCATCTATCATCGAAATTGCGCCATAAGTTTTTGCAATGAACCTTCGAGCTTCTTGTTCAGTCGTACTTCTCTGAAGTAAATGAACTCCCTTTAGGGGAGGATTCATCACGATATTTCCGAAATAAGGATGCTTGTTCACATTCTCAAGGTCGTTAAAACTGGGAGGTAATTCGATATCTTCTGGCTTATACATATCACTAAATCTTCCTGGTGGACACATTGGATGGTGTGGATCGGGATAAGAGCAAAATAAGAAAAATGGTTTATCGCCATATTCTCCCTTAGCCTTGCGTTCGAGAAATGCTATCGAGCGCTCTGTCACGTATGAAGTTTGATATAATTCTTCGGGAAGATTAGTTTCGTATATTAAATCTTTAAACGCTTGTTCCATTCGTTCCTTGATAGATTTAGTATGACCTGGATTTCGTTCTTCTAACCAGTCTAAATAATGTCCCGCGCATAAGTCACCATGCCCCAATACGATCTCGACCTCTTCATAGCCGTAATATGGTTTTTTAAACCTTTTTCTCACGCTCGATTCTTTTTTTGGAGAAATCCAATGAGAGATTCGTTCTGCTGAATAGACGGTTTCATCAAAATGGGGATCGTGGAAGAAATTATGATGCAGTTTTCCAATAGCCACTGTGTGCCAACCTCGTTTTCGCAAGGTTTCCGTAAATATAGGAACATCTTCGGATAAATTGATTCCATTACTCCTACTCCCATGCATATTTGGATACATACCAGTTAAGATACTTGCTCTATTAGGCGTACAGATCGGATTCGCACAAAAAGCACTTGTAAATCTCATTCCTTCTAAGGCAAGACGATCTATATTTGGAGTTTTTAATATGGGATTACCAGCACAACTTAAATGATCGGCCCGTTGCTGATCGGTAATTATGAATAATACATTCATCTTGTTACTCATGATAATTTACCTTGGGAATTTCTGTAAAAATAAAATAAAATAATTATTAACTTAATCTTTTA
>JAEORV010000284.1 GCA_016840695.1 Promethearchaeota archaeon | reverse complement strand
ACAGCGAAAAAAAATAAGATGGAATTATTAAAGGATTAATTAATTAGGTATGTCTTTCACATTAAAAACTACGAGGCTTCCAATTAAAAAAACGACATTTAACGACCCTATCACTATAAGGTCACGGATATAATAAGCTAAATCGGGATCTACAAGATAAGTAGCTGTATCGTAATAATAAAATATTGTAAACCACTTCAAGTTTTTAAGTTCTTCCAAGTATCCATAAAATCCGTTGATAAAAAACATAACAAATACTATGACAACGCCTAAGACCATGGCCTTCTTGGAGTGAAGGATAACTATCGAGCAGAATAAAGTAAACATCGATATTAAACCTAAAGATAAAACAGTAGAAATGAAAGCTGCCCACAAGCGATCGAAATAAAGCCCCCCTTCTAAAAATTCAGGTGATAAGGTGAGAAAAGCAGAGGTTTTAAAAAGTTTTACATAAATGTAAAGAAAAAGAGAAATTAATAATTAGTATAGAGACAATAATATGATATGTAAGGATTAATTTATTCTAAATGTTCTTTTATGAAATTCCACATTATTTCGTTCACTTTTTCAGCGACCTCGACAATGAATCCATGTCCAACGCCGTCAATTATTTCTAATTTTGAATTGGGGATGTTCTCGTGGAGTAATTCTGAATTTCGATGTGGCGCTAACCGGTCTTTATTTCCGACTAAGATCAATGTTGGTTGTTTTATCTTATTCAATTGATCTATAGTATCGTGACCGGCAATCGCTGCAGCTTGATTGAAGTAATCATTCGCAGTTGTTGGATTTTCAACCACTACACTTTTGAGCTTGTCGTATAATTGCTCGTCTTTCTTTATTTTCCTTCTAAAGGGCGAAGTATATAGCACGGCTAACCTTGTTTGAAAGGCTGCTTCAGGATCGTCAAAACTTTTTCTAAACGAATCGGTTGGTTGGGTCAATCCTGCTGTTTCTGTTTTTGGAGTTGTTGCTAATAGAAGTAACGTTTTAACGACATCTGGATACTTCAAGGTGAAATGCTGAGCAATCATTCCCCCCATGCTGATGCCACATAAATGAATTTTTTCCTTGATATTTAAGTGATCAAGTAAGTGCTTAATGTCTTCAACAAACATGTCCATCGTAAATGGATAATCTGGTCTTGAGCTTTCTCCCGTTCCACGATTGTCAAGAGTAATCACTGTCATTTTATCTAAAAAATGGGGAATCTGAAAGTCCCATCTTCGCATGTTCGATCCAAGTCCACTTAGTAATACGAGTGGTTCACCACTCCCTTCTTTTCTATAATTAATCTCAATATCGTTGTAGGTGAATTTAGGCATAATTAATCTGAGTTAAAATTAATTATAAATATTTCGAATCCATTAATATTAGGACTCTGAGTGAGTAAAATGGAAATGAAACTAAAAAAGAGAAATAAGTTGATAAATTTATTATTTTAATTAAAGACCTTCAACTACAGTGGCGATTCCAACACCGAAACCACCGCACATTAATTGAACGCCATATTTCTTGTTGTTGTTATGTAAATAGTGTACCATCTCGTCAAAATAGATTACACCGCTTGCTCCAATTGGGTGTCCAATTGCAATAGCACCCCCGGTAGGATTCACTCGAGGATCGTCAAAATCGTATCCAAAATGCTTTGCAAAAGCCAAGCATGGGCTTGCAAAAGCTTCATTCGGCTCTATTACATCCATATCATCTACTGTGAGTTCTGCCCTGTCCAAAGCCTTTTGCATGGCGGGAATCGGAGCCAATAGCATGATAATAGGCTCTCCCCCAGCTACAGCGGTTGATAGTATTCTAGCTATTGGCTTTAAACCTAGCTCGTCTGCTTTTTCTCGAGACATTAATAGAGTTGCTGCTGCTCCGTCGACTATTTGTGAACTATTTCCTGCAGTTGTCTTTCCACCCTTTTTAAGAGGTCTGAACACCGGTTGTAAGCTACTTACCATTTCCCATCCTCTTTCTGGATCATCTAAATAGACCTCTCTCACTGTTTGGTCTTTAGAAATCGTAACTTCCTCTACTTTCTGCTTTCCTGTGCTTTCATCCTTAATTGGTTTCATGTTTTCGTCAGTATATTTCCTTGTATAAGTAACTGGTACAATTCGCTTTTTGTACTCTTCTTCATTGCGCATTGCCTTCGTGGCTTTCTGATGGCTCCACATTCCAAATTTGTCCAATTCTTCTCGTGTAAAACCAAACTTATCGCTAATCATCTCCGAAGACACGCCTTGAGGAACGATACTTCTCATTGGTTCATTATTCCATCCTGCAGACATCATCATTGCTCCTGGTTTCTTTGGAGATAAAAACATATCTGAACCCATCGAATAATGCGTCATGCTTTCGACACCTGCTGCAATATGAATATCACCGTCGCCAACACGAATTGCATTAGCACATGTATTAATGGCCTGAAGTCCCGCGTTGCAATACCTGTTAACAGTTGCACCTGCGATTTCGTCAGGTAATCCTGCTAAAAGTAAGGCTATTCTTGCGACATTACCACCCTGCTCTCCATACTGTGATAAACAACCCACATGGCAATCTTCAATCTCTTTAGGATCAAAATCGGGACATTTTTCCTTAGTTCTATCCACCACCGCCTTTAATACTGTAACCAATAAGTCTTGAGCAGAACACTCTCTATATGCCCCGCCAAGTTTTTTCATCTGAGACCTTCCTGATTTCCCTACTGGCGTTCGAACGGCCTCAACTACTACACATTCTTTTAATTCCTTCATTTTTACTCTATAATTTACTTTTTTTAACAAATTACCAATACTAATTATCAGTAATTTAATAAATTTTATGCAATTTATTTATCAATTTTCAACTATGCAAATAAAATTTATTACTGAAATGAGTAAAACCATCATTAAATTATCAAATTATAAGAATTATATTAAATTGATTTAATACAAGATTTATGAGTTATATTTTAGTAAAAACTTCACAAAAATTTAAACGAGTAAAATGGAATGGAAAACTAAAATAACTGAAATGATTGGATGCAAGTATCCAATATTGCTTGGTGCGTTTGCTGGATTTGACGATAAAGACCTCACTGCCGCAATAAGCGAGGCAGGTGGATGTGGTGTTTTGACAGCGTCCACATATAATTCTGAAGATGAGTTTAAATATGCTTTAAATTATGTTATAGAAAAAACTCATAATCCATTTATAATTAATTTCTCGACATTCAGCCCAATAACATCAGAGCATAAATATTATAAATACATAAAAATAGCGAAAGAGGCAAATGTAAAGGCAATTATTACAGCAGGTTCGAGAGTTGATCACCTAGGTCAAGCAATCAAAGATAACGGGCTATATTGGATTCATAAAGGGACCACTATGAAACATGCTTTATCAGGAGAAAAAATTGGAGCTGATGCAATAATTTTAACAGGTTTAGAAGGAGGAGGATTAAAAAATCCACAGCAAAACACGTTCCTAATTAACATGGTACACGCAAAAAAGATGTTGAAAAAACCTTTTATCGCATCTGGAGGAATAAGTGAAGGCCGAGGAATGTTAGCTGCCTTAATGATGGGGGCTTCTGCTGTCCATATATGTACTGCGTTTCTAGCGACTGTTGAAAGTCCAATTCCAGACAGTTGGAAACAGAAAATAATTGACGCTGATAGCTTCAATCCCGATTTCATTAAATTTGTTTGTCATTTTACTTCTCCTAAACCAAAATCAACTGATCATTCAATGGCAGCAGGAACAGTTAAAAGAATTATTACCACTAAAGAATTGATTCGAAATATCATTACTGAAGCTGAAGAAACCTTAAAAAATTTAGGATTGAATACAGATATCATCCAATTCTAATCTAATTCTTTCTATTTTTCTTAACCATATAGATGTTAGATATTAATTTCTACTAATTTATTAAATTAAATACTGAATATATTATTACAAGAGCATAATTTTTTTAATCATCAATAATTGTAAAATTAAAGAGCTAAGGCCAAAATATATTGACTGCGACCTTTAAAGTTAAAGTATTAC
>JAEORV010000283.1 GCA_016840695.1 Promethearchaeota archaeon | reverse complement strand
TTTCTAACGATAATGTAGTCTTGATTTCAGCTAATTCATCAAAAAAGAAATTGAAAAGCATAGGTATAGATCCAAGGCGAATTATTGTTTCGGGAGGTCCTTTATTTATTGAGGATTATAAAGTTGTTAATCCAAATATCCCAGATAAGGCCTTGCCAAACTTGAAAAAGAAGTGCGAGAGAGTATTAAACGAATTGAAGCATGAAAAATGGGCGAGCAATGAGCTGATTTTCGTTTATGAAAAAGAAAACGCTACGGATAAATTGATATTGAATAAGTTAGAGAAAATTTCAAAATTAATAAATAAGGAAATCAAGACAGTTGATGTGGGCTCTTGGGCCATGTTAGACGATTAAAAATATCATCACGTAAACCTATTTGCGTCTCTCGTTGTATATTTTAAAATAACTTTTTCTAAACATGAGTTTAAGTCGATATTGTAGTGATTTGCCATGCAAATAATCGAGAAAAGTAAATCTGCTAGCTCCTCTCCTATAAGAGTTTTTTCCTTTTTTATTTTTATTGGCTTGAATCCTTCTAAATCATTGATTTCTCGAGCCAGTTCTCCAAGTTCTTCCGTTATTGCGCCAAGCATTGCTAAGGGTGGCCAATATCCGCCGTGATTCTTTATCCAATCGTCGATTTTTTCTTGAATACCCTTTAAAGTTTCATTATTTCGATTCATATGAAATCACTATTAATCTATTAATTAAATGCTTCATATCAACTTTCCCAAAATATTATAATAATTTTAAATTTACTCAATTTGATGACAATGAACGCAGAAACAAGAGTGTTAAAAACAATTGAGCACAAAGAACCGGACCGAGTACCCGCGTGTGAATCTGATTTTTCAAGCGTGACAATTGCAAAACACTATTTAGGACCTAAAGCGAGTACATATGGATCAGTTGGTTCCATAGGAAAACTCTATTTGATCCCGGGTATTAATAGAATGATGAAAATAATAATGTCTCGCACGGTTACTGGAGCAGCGCCTTTTAAGCCAATGGCAAAACTTTTTCGAGCAGTTAAGCTTGATCTCTTTTCAGCATTTATAGAATTACGGCCGTGGAAATTCATAAAGGGAGGATTCATAGATAACTTTGGAAGAATTAATAAAATAGAAACATATCCGGGTGATGATTCAATAATTGTGGGTTATCATGGAGGTTATTTTAACACCATGGAGGATTACGAAAATTTCCCAGGGCATCCCGATCCAAATGATCCTGGTTTTTTAAAAAGCTTTCTGGAATTAAAAAAATATCAAGAAGAAGAACTGAATAACGAAGTCTTCATTATTCCCGCCATTTATGGCTTGATGGAAGCGACCTGGGAGGGTTTTGGTATTGAAACATTTTCAAGAATACTTGCCAAACCGAAACAAGCAAAAAAGTTATTTGACGACAGGGGAAAATGCACCTTAGAACTAACTAAGATTTACGCTGAAAACGAGGCAAAAGCGGTTTGGGTTTATGACGATTACGGTTATAAGACGGGGATGTTCATGAGCCCCCGAAATTATCGAAAATATGTTATTCCCTGGATGAAACAAATTTGTGAAGCAGCCCATAAACAGGATTGTAAGTTAATCCTCCATTCTTGCGGGGATATTGAACCCATTTTCGGCGATTTAGTTGAAGCGGGTGTGGACGCTTTTAATCCAATTGAAGCTACAACAGCAAATTCCGAATATGACATTTTCAAGTTGAACGAGAGGTTTGGTGCGAGAACGACTTTTATCGGAAACATCGCTCCCCAGATGTTATCAACGGGTACTAAAGAAGATATAAGGGAATACTCAAAGAAATTAATCCGCGAATTGGCTCCAGGAGGGGGATTTATTTTTGCTAGTGGACATAGCATAAATCCCGCAGTTCCCCTTGAGAATTTTCAAATACTATTAGATGTTCGGGAAAAATATGGGTACTATCCGATTAATGTTCCGGATTGAATCATATAAGAATGGAAAAAAATAATAAACTAATAAATTCTTTCTCTTTTTCTCGCTTCCCATTCGGCTTTCTTACCTGCATTATACCTGTTTACTTCGCTGTAATAACCGGTAATGCGAGAATAGACCTTGACATCGGGAGAATGGCATTTAGGGCATGTTAATTGCCCTCCCCTGTACATTTTTCGACAGGAAGTGCAAAATGTAAAGTCTGTGGTATACGCAAAATACGCTGTATTGGTATTCAGGCAGATATTCTTTGTCAGTTCCCATAATCCTTGAACATCTGGTTTTTGCTCACCCAACCATATATGAGTTATTACACCACCACTAACTATTGGATGATAATCGCCTTGTAGCTTTATTCGCCGGGATAATGAAATATCTGCGTCATATCGGATGTGACTCGAATTTGTGTAATAAGCAGATTCACCAGAGGATTGAGTTATCGCTTTTTTCGGAAAGTGTTTTCGATCTAATCGTGCTAATCTGCCAGATGAGCTTTCGCTAGGTTGTTCCCATAAAGAATAAAAATATCCGTCTCTTTCCGTCATGGAGTTACATTTTGCAACCATGTATTCTAAGATTCTTTTTCCAAGACTGTAAGCAGATTCATTCTCGTGGAGTTCATTGCCAGTTAAACTTATGACAGCTTCGTTCAATCCAGTAAATCCGATCGATAAATTTTGATCTTTCAATTTAAAAATCGGTTCTCCCTTGATAGTACCACTGCATAGAGGTAAATGTCCCGTTTCTAACCTTCTTTCAATCAGGTGCCATTTTTTTAATAAAATTCTTGCGCATAATTCCATTTTATCGTCTAAAATTCTAAAATAATCATCTTCGTTTTTTGACATGTATGCATATCGCGGTAAATTTAAACTAACGCTCTGTAAGGAACCAATCGTGACGTAATTTTCCCAGACATTAGCATTCTTTCGCATTTCGGGATCTAAATTGCACTTGCTTATGATTTCGTTCCCACTTAAAAACTTTCTACAACATTGACTGTGTATTTCATCTGGCATCCAATCGGGGCACATGTTAAGAAAATATGGCGTGCCCATTGACACTGCTTCCTCGATTATTTTTAAATATGAAGGCTCAAATTCTTTTAACCATTCCTTTTTAATTTTTACTTCGTGTTTAGGAAAGGCAAAGAGCTTGCCGTTGTTATCTCCTTTAATGTATACATCCGTTAGCGTGTCAAAAAGTTGCAGGCATTCGTCCTTGTAATCCCCATATGTTCCTTCTTTCTTACCATGAGGACCTATAGCGGGAATTTCAAGCAATCCTTTTGGAATCGTAGGCGTGCATGAAATTGAGGTAAACGGAACTTGACCCCCCCTCGCTGCAAATATTTGATTTGTTTCGAAAATTAGGCATTGCATGCTTTGTTCAACTTCTTTCGCAGTTAAACCTCGAGCGTATGGAGCGAGAAATGTCGTGATGTAATCATACCCTTGCCCTCCACTGAATTCTCCTTGAATGATCCCTAACCACTTTGCAAGATGTGTAACTGCGACTCTCAGACTACCAGCGGGGCCAGATTTATTACAATGTGCCCAACTATCTACTGGTGGTAAGCCGTGCTCGAGGATCATTCGAGGATCCCATTCTTGACAAAACGGTCTCAGGTCAAAGTAGCGCAGCATGTGAACATGGATGTCTCCATATTGGTGTGCTTTTGATTCTTCAGAATCTAATAACCTTAAGAGAGCGTATTCGTTCGAAATACGATTTGCTGCCCAATGATGGATGCTTTCAGGATTTATTCCTTGATTTGCGTTTTCCTCAACGCCGTGTTCTAATATGGCTTCGTAATCCATTAATGGCATACCTATTCTCGTGTATACTTTTCTCTCATCTTCAAAATGTTGTTCGGATAAAACAGAACACACTATTTCTCTAATGTGCGGTCCAGAAAGGAATTTAATCCCCGAGGAAATAATCCTTCTTACTACAATTTCGGTGATTAAATCGGCAGATTTTTGATCCACGCCTGTTTCTTTAATTATACTTTGTTCGATCTTGCTGGGATCAAATTCGACCAGGTCTCCTTCCGTTCTAGATACTC
>JAEORV010000282.1 GCA_016840695.1 Promethearchaeota archaeon | reverse complement strand
TTTTATGGCAAGTTTCCCATTATTTGCAGATAAACAAGTAAATGTTACTGCTCAAGAAGTTGGGTTCTTAATGGCATGGGTTGGGATTTTGAGAGTAATTTTTCAGAGTTTTCTCATCAATCCCCTTCAGAAAAAATTTGGTGAGGATTCAGCAAATTCTATGGGTATAATTTCAATGGTATTTACCATGGTAATACTGGTTTTTACAACAGATTATATCTTTGCATATATCCCCCTAATTTTTATCGCATTTGGAACAGGTGTGTGTCGCCCAATTTTTACTAGTAAATTAAGTAAAAGTGTAAATAGAGAAGAAACTGGAAGTGTTATGGGCGTGAATAATTCTTTAACTAGTATTGTACAGATTATCTCTCCAATTTTAGGTGGAGCGCTGATTCAATATCTTCCTTCATTCCTTCTCCCTACTATATCATCAATATTTTTCGTCATATTATTTATTCTATGGATAAAAGGATTATAAATTTATAAGAATTAGATATATACTAATTATTTTTTCTAAAAAAAAATAAAATAAAACTAAACTCATATTTTTAAATCCCAACACCTAATAACTTAATTATAGAAAAAAAATCGTACTTTTTTTATGATGAATTGCCGTGAACGCGTGCTTACGACATTGGATCATGACGAACCTGATAAGGTTCCCTACTGGGAACATTTAATCTCCGCTCCAACGTTAACCATTAGACTGGGTTGGAGAAAGCCACCAAAACCAGATGCTGATGAAAGATTCGTGAACTTGCTTGAAACAGTTACAAATATTAAAGGAGTTCCCTCCATTGGGAACAAGTTGATGGCAGGTATATTCAAATATAATAAGATGATAGCACCTTTTTTAGGTCCATTCTTGAAGAATTATTTAAAATTACACAAATATCTCAAAATCGATGTAACTTCCCTCCCGCTTGGACCGTTTCCCTACGAATTCGTACCTCCTAATAAATTTGTCAGTCCTTTTGGTGTTCTCTATGGTATAAAATCAGTCGGAGGTTATTTTTCCACCCCTTACGCCGGAGGTTTATTTAAAAACAAGGAAGATTATGAAGAATACACGAAAAAATTAGATTGTGCAGAACCAATGGGAATGCTACTGTTTCGAAAAGTTCTCAAAACAAGTCCACCAGAAGAACTTTTTTTGGTACCAGGGATTTATACCGGATTATTTGACACGACTTGGCAATGCTTTGGAATTAAATATTTTTCTCATCTTCTAGTAAAAGACAAGAGTTTTCTCAAGAAGGTGATTCACGATCGTGAACTCTATTATCGAGAAGTGATCAAGCGATTCATGGATGAGTTCCCAATCGATGCGTTTTTTATTGGAGACGATTTGGCATTTGGTACTCGACCATTCGTTTCACCCCGACAATTTAACGAGTTCTTCTTACCCTCGTACAAACGAATCTCCAACATGATGCACAAAAGAGGAGTCAAGCTCATCATTCACACCGATGGTAATATCCTCCCGATTGTTGATAGCCTTATCGAATTTGCTGACGCCATCCATCCATGGCAAGCCTCAGCACATATTGATATAGTCAAAGTGAAGAAACAATATGGAGATAAAGTGACGCTCATAGGAAATGTCCCTGTTAGGCTCCTGATTGATGGTCCCCGCAGTGAGATTGCAGATTATGTGAAAAATCTACTTCAAACCTGTGCTCCAGGAGGGGGATACATGTTATCTTCGGGAAACTCAATCATCCCGGCAATGCCCTGGCAGAATTATATCACGATGTTAAGCACGTTTTGGAAACACCGAAATTATTAGGATACTATAGATTTAACTAAGCCTCCTCCCCTTATTTATATGATTCGGAGTAGAGTGTTAACTCAATTTTAATATCGACTCTTTTCATCTTTTGATTTTGAATACCAGTCGAGCCACTCTTTCTTCCGGTTCTTTTTTTGCTGTAATTCATCAGAGCCGTTAATATTTTCGGTTCTAATTTTTTGCCAGTAAGTATCAAGTTCGTGTCTAGTTAAAGAAAGACCGCAGGAATTACAGACCATTTGCTTTTGGTAAGGGTTGTAAGTCATTTTCCCGGCGCATTCAGGGCATCGCGCCATTCTTACTCAACCTTCATTGAGTTTTTAATACACATTATATAAAAAGAATTATTGACAACTAAAATATTTATTCATTTTCGGCTGGTTCATTCTATATCGAGAATATTTTTTACTAACTCGATTTTTTCCTCTAAATTTCCTTGTCGAGCAATCATGATCCTTTGAGCTTGAGGAGACCCAGCGCCATGCATTGATTCGGTCTTGTAACTTGGTGAAGATACGCCCATGGTAAGGTTTTCAATGAATCGAAGGAGTTTATATCGATCCTCAACATTTACACCGTCACAAGTTGTTAAATATTTTTTTAAAAAAGGACCAACTTCTGTAGATCGTAAATCTGCTTCAGAGGGTAACGTACAGATGAGCCCACCCGCTATATCTTCTCCTAATCGTCCGATTTCGTATGGAAAGCGCGTGACATTTTGCTTGCACACGTTAGCTAGAAGCATGTCCATTTCATAATTCCCTGCTTCCCTTTGAAATCCTAAAGAACTACAGGCTATTCCGCAACTGAAGAGAGTTTCATTTAAATGTATCATTTCTACAATTTTATCTCGTATATGAGACGCTTTTTCAGTCCCATTATATTGAGAGATTAATGCTGCGGCTCCAATATAAACATCTCCGACTCCTACCTTGCATCCTCCATAGGATTGTCTGTGAAATCCTGCAAATCTATTTACTAACTCACCGGAGAATTCTATTTCGCCTTTCATGAAGATATTATCATTTGGAATGAACACGTCGTCAAAAACAACAAAGATTTCTTGACCTCCAAATTTAAAATTTCCGATATCCAGTTTCGTTTCCTCCATTTTTCGCGTGTCACACGATTGACGTCCATAAATCATAGTTATTCCTTTTTCAGTGATATCTACTCCAAAACTCACGGCATACTCTTCTTCACCGGGTCTTATAGTTAAAGTTGGCATGATAATTGCTTTATGAGAGTTTAAAAAACCAGTCTGATGGATTTTTGCTCCACGGACGATTATTCCATCGTCATTCTCATCTACAACGTGCAAGAAAAGGTCTGGATCTGATTGATGATTTGGTCTTTTGCCACGATCTCCTTTTGGATCTGTCATGGTCCCGCCCACCATCAGATCTTGTTTCTGAACCTCAATCCAGTATTTCTTAAACCTTTCGTGATAATTTGTATTATATTTCTTGTCTATTTCGTATGTGACGCTGTATAATCCATTAGCAGTATCAAAACCCACGCACCTTTGAAAACAACAAGCAGTTTTTTGGCCAACCAATCGTTGCATTTGTACTTTCTTGATCAAATCATCTGTGGATTGATGAATATGGGTGAAACGATTAATTATTTCGCTCGTTAAATGAGATCTTGCTGTCATTATATCTTTATATTCTTCCATTTGAGCTAATTCGTAAATCTTTTTCACAGCATTTATCGATGGTAAAATAATTGGATGTTTCCAAAATTCTTTTACCTTTTCTCCAAACATGTATAAATTAACATCTCTCTGGATGGATTTATAGTACTCATCAGGAGTCATTAATGTCATGATAAAAATAAATCTAAATTGATTATTAAAGATATTTCAAATTAAACTTAAGTGCAATCACAATAAAAATTAAGATATTCCCTAACTCTCTTTTTTAGCAATCAGACCTTTTTCTAAAACGCTGATTCTTTTTTCCAAGAGCATCATTGTCTCTATTATATTATCGATTTTGGAACCTAATCCTTTAATATCACCTTGGAGCGTTCCTAATTGATCTAACGCCCACCCCCGCACGGTGGACTCTTTCAGAGGTTCTATCAACCATTTAAAGATATTTGCGATGAATTGCCGGTTGTCTAATTTATTAATGCCTATGTTTGGATCGTTCGTAAACATGTCTATATCTCCTATGGCTATAACCTTTCCTCGACCGTATTCCCTATAAGCAGCGATAATTTTCTTTTCTTCTTTTTGATTCT